>JBQCFA010000113.1:0-20655 GCA_051959695.1 Rhizobiaceae bacterium | reverse complement strand
CCCAAAGGTCAGCCTTCCGGAAAGAAATAGCGCGTCGCCAGGAAACCAAGTGCCGCCGCGATGCCGCTGAGCAATGATCCCCAGACGATATCGGCGACCGTGATGATGGCGGGCCAGCCTTTGATCGTGGCATGGTTGGTGAGATCGTAGGTCGCGTAGGCGAAGAAGCCGAACAGAGCGCCGAAGACCGCCGCCGTCGCCCACTTTCCTGTCGAGAACGCCGGCGTGGTGGCGAACACGATGATGCCGGCGACATAGACGAGATAGAACAGCACCGCCGGAACCGGATTGACGCTCTGCGCCAGCACCTCGCCCAGATAGGGGCGGTAGAGGCGCTGCGACATGGTGGTCAACCATACCGCGTCGATGGCAAGGAAGATAACGAGCGTGATTGCGTAGGCGACGGCATGACGGGTCATTGTGCGTTTCCGTTTTCCTTGGAGCGCCCGGCTTTTTCCTTGACCGACTGGTAGACGGCCAGCGCCCGGTCGCGCGCGGCCCCGTGATCGACGATCTGCTTTGGATAGGTCCTGTCCAGTTCGATATCGTTCTCCTGCAGCAGGGAGGCCGGCGCTTCCCACGGCCGATGGATATAACGGTCCGGCAGAGCGGCGATCTCGGGAACATAGCGGCGCACATAGTCGCCATGCGGGTCGAACTTCTCGCCCTGCAGGACCGGGTTGAATATGCGGAAATAGGGCGCCGCGTCCGCGCCCGAGCCGGCTACCCATTGCCAGCTTGCCGGGTTGTTTGCCGCATCCGCGTCGACCAGCGTGTCCCAGAACCATTTTTCTCCGACGCGCCAGTCGATCATCAGATCCTTGATAAGGAAGGATGCAGCGATCATGCGCACACGATTGTGCATCCATCCGGTCCGCCACAGTTCGCGCATTCCCGCAACGACGATCGGATATCCGGTGAGGCCTCTTTGCCAGGACTTCAGCGTCCCGGCATCGTGCCGCCAGGAAAAGTCCTCGAATTCGGCGCGAAAACTGCGCTTCCGCAGGTCCGGATTATGGAAAAGAAGGTGATAGGAGAATTCGCGCCAGCCGATCTCCTTGCGGAACTTTGCCGCGCCGTTGCTGCGCGACCGGCGAAGCGCCGCGAAAATCTGGAAGGGCGTGATCTCGCCGAAGGCCAGATGCGGCGAAAGGCGCGACGTGCCATGATCGGCTGGAACGTCGCGCCGGCATTCATAGTCGATCAGGTCGTCGTCAATGAAGCCGTCCAGCCTCTCTAGCGCGCCATCCTCTCCGGGCGACCATTTCTCTTCCAGTCCGCCGGACCAGTCGGGCTTCCGGGGGAGCAGGTCGAGATCATGCAGCGACGGACCATCGAATTTTCCCTTCCACTCCCTGAGGGATTTGGGGGGATCGACCGGATCGCGTGGCTCGACCGCCCCGTCCAGCGCCTTCCAGAATGGCGTATAGACCTTGTAGTAGCCGCCCGAGCCGGTCTTGAGCAGGGATGGCTCATGCAGCAGCGCGCCGTCGAAGCTTTGCGCCGTCAGGCCCTTGCAGCGCAAATGAGCCTTCAGGTTGGCATCGACCGCCGCCTCGGCAGGATCGTAGCGCCGGTTCCAGAACACGCTGTCCGCCCCGGCGGCGGCAATGGCCTCCTCCACAATGTCGGCGGTACGCCCATGTGCGAGGTAAAGCCTGCACCCCAGGGCAGTGAGGCTTTTGCCAAGCGCTTCCAGAGAATGATGCAGCCACCATCGGCTGGCCGCTCCCATCGGCCGGACATGCTCGCTTTCCTCATCGAGAACGAAGAGCGCGATGACCGGCCGGCCCCGATCTGCCGCTTGTGCAAGCGCCGCATTGTCGCCGACGCGAAGGTCGTGTCGAAACAGGACGATCGTCGGTGGACCGGAACTCACCTCGCGGGAGCCCAGTTGACATCTTTGCAAATGAGACCGCCGATGATGCAGCCGCGTGTCGTCAGCCCCTTGCCCGTCACGCGCAGCGTCATCGAATAGGTCAGACCTCGCTTCGGATCGTAAGCCGTTCCCTTCCACGTGTTGTCGGAGGCCGGCTTGAGGGTCATGACGAGCTTGTCGCCCACGGCCTCGCCCCTGCTGGCGTCGCCGATCCACAGATTGGTCGCGCACAGGTTGTGCCCGCAGGGCGCGATCCTGACCCGTGCATTGCCGTCGCCTCTCATCCATACGCCGCGCGCGTCGGACAAGACATTGGCGAAAACCGCTTGGGGAAGCAGGACCATGGCTGCAAGGGACAGTGCAATGGGTCTCATAGGCGATCCTCCTACGCGACCTTCTACGTTCGCGGGTGACCCGCAGATCACTCGAATGGCCCTGCGACGAAGTTGCTGTCATCCGGATGAGGAGACAGGTGATGAAGCGATCTAGATTTTCTACGAACAGATCATCGGCAAGCGATCTCTGGCGGAAGCACGCGGCGCCGGCGCAGTTCGGCGAGCGCGCCGAGGATGGATGCCTCGGTTTCCGTATCGTCCCGGAAACCGTATCGGCGCGCCTTGACGGTAGACGACATGTCGTCCCAGCCGGCGGAGAAAAGGAAATCGCCAAAGCCCCAATTGGCGAGCCTCTTTAGCTCCGGGTGCGTCAGTTTTTGTCGATTGCATAAGGAAGCCCAGAGCGCTTCGGCCGTCGACATGGTCGCTACCAGCCTTTGCGGCCGGACGATGCCCATCGGCACGCCGAAGAATTCCGCCAGGCGGGGCCACAGATTGCACCAGCGGAAATAGTCGCTGTTGACGATGTTGAAGGACTGGTTCGCGCATTCGGGCGTCGTCGCCATCCATGCCATCGACCGGCAGAGAAGCCCGATCTCGGTCGCCTGCGAGACGGAACGGAAGCAGGCCTCGGTGCCGGGAAAGTCCAGCGGCAGCCCAAGTTCAGCACAGATGGAGCCGTAGACGCCGAGAAGAGTGATCAGGTTGAAGGGATAGCCGGTAGTGGTGCCGCAGACGATGTGGGGCCGTACCGTCGACCACGTCCACCTCTGGCCCCGCTGAAGAGCGGCCACGTAGTCGTGCTGGTCGTAATAGTAGTTCGGCGGCATGTGCCTTGGATCGTCTTCCACGGCCGGGGTGCGATAGGGGCCGAGATGGCTGCCGTACCATTTCGTGCCGTGGACGAGGCATATATGTTTCAGGCCCGGAGCCAAACGGGTGAGCGGATCGAGCAGGTTGCGCAGCATCGCCAGGTTCGTCCGCGCTTCGAGCGCCGTGTCCCGGTCGCTGAAGCGGGCGCAGAAGAAGAGATGGGTGACGTCCTTCAAATTCGCCGCGGCGGCGCTACAGGCCTCGGTATCGAGAAGGTCCAGCGGCCAGTGCTCGAAATCCACGGCATGCGAGGGCCTGGAGCGCGACAGGCCGATCACCTGCCAGTCGTCGAGCGACTGCAGGTGGGCGGCGACATTGCCGCCGACTAGGCCGAGCGAGCCGGCAACAAGAGCTTTCCTCGTTTGCAATCGAATGGAAGGTTCAGTCATCTGTGAGTCGGCCTCAGCAGGATTTCGTCGACATTGACACCCGGCGGCTGCGCCAGCGCCCAGACCACGGCGCGGGCGACGTCGGCCGGTTCCAGCCAGCCGCGGAAATTGGCGTAGAACTGTTCGGCGCGCTGGTCGTCGCCTTGCCACCGACGCGCGGCGAAGCCGCTGCGGACCACGGCGGGGATGAGTTCGATGAAGCGCAGCCCGGTATCGCGATAGTCGAGTCTCAGCCCCTCCATGAGCCCGTGAAGCGCCTGCTTCGTGGCACCGTAGAAGCTGAGGCCTGCCGCCGCCTCGCGCGTGACGATCGAGCCGATGGTGACCACGTCTCCCCGTCCCTGCAAGAGGAAAGCGGGCAGCAGCGCATGGATGAGCAAGGCCGCCGACGTAAAGTTCACTGCGAGCTTGTCGTTCATGTCGGTTGTGTCGCCCTCGGCGAAGGGCACGTTTCCGCCAGCGTCGTGGCCGGCGGCATGGTCGAGGACGTCGAGCGTCCATCCGGCCGGAATCGCTCCGACGATCCCGGTAGCCGCATCGGCGCCGGATAGATCGGCGGCGATGACGTGCAACCGATCGCGATATGTCTTGCTCATTTCATCGAGGCGCCCGACGCTGCGGCCTGTGGCGACGACCCGGCAGCCGGCCGCCAGCAGCGCCTCGGCGACAGCCATGCCGATGCCGCTGGTGCCGCCGGTGACCAGGGCTGTCCGTTCGCCAGGAGTACCGCTCTCTTCCATCAGGCGCTCTTCTCCGATTTCGTGCCCTGGGCGCCGGGGCTCGCCCAGGTGTCGGGACCGATCCCCGCCTTCCGCAGGATATCCTTGCGGATCTTCTCGGTCGGGGTCTTGGGCAATTCCTCCGCGAACTCGATGAAGCGCGGCAGCGCGAAGTCGGGCATTCTGGGAACGCAGTGGTCGAAGATCGCCTGCTCTGCGACATGAGCGTCCGCCTTCAGGACGACGCAGGCCTTCACCTCCTGCTCGACGGAATCATAGGGCGATGGAACGCCGACGACGGCCACCTCCTTCACCGCCGGATGCGTGCGTATGACCTCCTCGACCTCGAAGGATGAGATGTTCTCGCCGCGCCGGCGGATGCAGTCCTTGTTGCGGTCCACGAAGTAGAAGAAGCCGTCCTCGTCCCTGCGCATGACGTCGCCGGTATGGAACCAGAGATTGCGCCAGGCTGCCACGGTCTCCTGCGGCCGGCCGTGATAGCCGGACATGATCGTGAATGGCGCCTTGTTACGGACGACGAGTTCGCCGGCCTTGCCCACGGGAACTTCCATATCCGTTTCCGGGTCGACCAGCCGGCAGTCGAACCATTTCGATGCCACCTGACCGCAACTGGACGGGCGGTAGTCCGTGTCCAGCGGATGGTAGAGCGGGCAATTCACCTCCGTCGATCCATAGAGTTCCATGAGCTTCACGCCGAACCGGTCGCCGAAGACCGGACCGAGCTTGGGCGAGAGCGGGACCATGGTGGCGACGCGCAGCTGATTGTCCGCGTCGTTCTCGCCAGGCTCCTGCGCCAGGATGAAATCGGACATCGCTCCAAGAATATTCGTTACAGTGGCGCCGGCGTCGCGGATATCGGCGAGCCAGCCACTGGCGCTGAAGCGCCTGGCGACGGCGACCCGCGTCCCGAGAATCAGCGCGCCGTAGACGCCGAGCAGAAGCGCATTCGCATGGAAGAGCGGCAGGCAGGTATAGAGCACGTCCTTTTGGGACAGGCCGAGCTGCTCGATATAGACCACCGGGTTCAGGTGAAGGTGGCCGTGCGGCATGACGACACCCTTCGAACGGCCGGTCGTCCCGGAGGTATACATGATGGCGGCGGGCGAGCCGACCGCGACCGCCGGGTCCAGAAGGCTGGCCGGCGCTCGGCTTAGTTCGTCGAGCGAAACGGCCGACGCGCGCCCGCGCCATGTCGGCGAAGGCCCACCACCGTCAACGACGACGATCGTCCGCAAGATTGCCGAGGCCTCTTCGATCTCCTCGATGACCGGCAGGAAGGCACTACCGGCGACGATTACCTTGGCACCTGAATCGGCGACGACATGAGAGAGGTATTCGGACCGGTATGCCGTGTTGACCGGGACGAGTACGGCGCCCAGCATATTGATCGAGAACCACGCCTCGACGAAGGCAAGTTCGTTGCCCAGCATGACGAGCACGCGGTCGCCGGCCTCGATGCCAAGTCCCGACAGCCCCTTCGCCAGCCGGCGGCATCGCTCCTCGACCTCTCCGAAAGTCACGTCCGGCAGCCCTTGGAAGCGGAGGAAGGGCAGGTCCGGGAACCGCCGGGCTCGGTCAGCCAAGACGCGCGGCAGCACCCAGTCGGAGACGTCTGAAGGGTCGAATGTCACCAGCTGTTCACCGTGTCGTCAGCCCGCCGTCTACCGGGAGCATCACGCCGGTGATCATCGCGGCGTCGTTACTGCTGAGAAACGCTGCGGCAGCCGCGACGTCCTCGGCGCTGATCATCCTCTGCATGGGGATGCCTGCTTTGAATCGTGACAGGAACCCCTCCTCGTCGCCGCTGCGCCGTCCGATCTCGCGCATCAGTGCGGTATCGACCGGCCCGGGACAGACCGCGTTGACCCGGATCGGGACCGAAGCGAACTCAAGCGCCATGCTGCCCACCAGGCCGCCCACGCCGTGTTTCGAGGCAGCATAGGCGGTGAAGCCGGCGCGCACCATGAGCGATTGGATCGACGCCGTGAAAAGGATGGAGACATTGGCGCCGGTCGCCGCCCGTTCGCGCAATACCGGGATGGCGGCGCGCGTCATCAGGAATGGACCGGTGAGATTGGCTTCCACGACCCGGCGGAATTCCTCCGGCGGTATCGCCTCCACCCCGCCCTGCTGTGGCACGCCAGCGTTGTTGTGCAGCACATCCAGCCCACCGAAGGACCGGATGGTCCTGTCGACCGCCGCCTGGCATTGCAAGTAGTCGCAGTGGTCGACGACCATCCATTCCGCGCCGATTCCAATGCCCGCGGCGACCTCACGCGCCCTTTCCTCGGCGATGTCGGTCACCATGACCCTGGCGCCTTCGGCGGCCAGCCGTCGAGCGGTGGCGGCGCCGATGCCTGACCCCGCGCCGGTCACGAGCGCTACCTTGCCTTCCAGCCGAGCCATTCGGATCTCCTCAACTTTCCTTGGTGACATCATGAGCGTCGGCCGGTGGTCTGGCTCGAAGCGGCCGCCCTTCCAGCCAGCCGGCCGGACGTGAAGGCCCAGCCGAGATGATGACCATGTCCTTCGAGCAGGAGCCCGCCCTGACCGGTGGACCCGGCGGCATAGAGCCCCCGGATCGGCGAGCCGTCGGTACGCAGCACCTCCAGCCTTTCTGATACCATGACCCCTCCATCCGTGTAGACGACCAGCGCCTGCAGGGGGCCGAGCGCGTGGAGCGGCCCGGAAAGTCCAGCGCTTCGGATCGTCTCCGCCAACACGGCTTCGTCGGCCCCGATCTTCCGCGCCAGCGAACCGGCATCGTCGCCGTCATGGCAAAGGTCGGGCCTTGTCCTGCGATAGTCGGGCAGATAGGCGTAGGCCACCCCCGGCGCCGTCGAGACGAAATGCGGCCAGGCCGAATAGCGCGCGGCGAGCCGATCATCGAAAAGGATGAAACCGCGATTGTCCGGCGTCGCGGCGATGGCGCGCCCGGCTGTCGTGCCCTCGAAGGAAAGCCGTTCGCCCCGGCCTCCCACCAGGAGGGCGCCGTCCCTGAACAAACCCATTTCCGGCGCGAGCACGGTGGTCATGAAACCCATGACGAAAGGCCGTATCAGCCTGTCGGGGAAGTGAGACATGGCGAAGCGCATGCCCTTGGTGAGCAGGCGGTAGGGCGGAATATGCTCGTAGAACATGCGCCTCGGCGGGCGGACGAAGCGCAGCACCGGCCCAAGCGCAAGGTCGCCGTTGACTATCCTGCCGCCGACCTGCTCCACCATCCGCTGGCAATCGCCGGTGGCGGTCGGATTGACCGCTGGGACGGCCCCGAGCAGCGGGTCGACGAGCTTTGCTTTCATCACGGAATTGCCGCTGTAGTCGCCCCCGGCGACGATGACGGCCTTGCGGGCGCGAATTTCCTTCTGCCCCGTGCTTCCTTTCACCGCGACCCCGGTCGCCTGCCCGTCCTCGACAAGGATGCGCGTCACCGGAGCAGAGACACGTATGTCGACGCCGAGACGCCGGGCGCGCCTGGACAGATGATAGATGTAGGCTTTCGAGTTGGGCAGCACGATGTGCATCCGCGCTACTCGGTGCGGCGGTTCCTCCATCGGCCCCTGGAACTCGACGCCCATGCCGCACAGCCACGCGAACGTGTCGGGGACATTGGTCGTCAGCAGGCGGCGCAGGACCGGGTTGTCCCGCTCGACGAGCGGTCCGTCCATCTTTCCGAGATCTTCGAAATGCGCTTCCGTGGTGTCGCTGATCCCCACGCGCCGCTGGTGCGGCGTGCCCGAGGAAGTGACCGAGCCGACCGACCAGCGCGTGCTTCCTCCAAGTTCCGGGTTCTTCTCGAGGAGCAGGACGCGTGCGCCGTTCTCGGCGGCCGACACCGCCGCGGCGAGGCCCGATCCACCGCCTCCCACCACGATGACGTCGGTGCTTTCGGAAAAATCTGTCAAAGTCGGTTGCTCGATGCGTTCGGAGACAAGGGAAAGCCTGGGACCTACACCGCCAGGTGGGCGGTTACGGCTTCGGTGTCTTCCTTCAGGCTTGCGGGCGTGCCGGTATAGACGATCGTTCCGCGGTTCATCAGGTAGATCTGGTCGGCGACCTGGCTGGCGAACTGTACATCCTGTGCCGCCAGCAGCATGGTCAGGCCCTCGCGCTTCAGTTCGAGGATGGCGTCGACGAGCGCTTCCACCACGATGGGGGACAGTCCCTCGGTCGGTTCGTCGAGCAGGAGCAGCTTCGGCCGCCCCATCAATGTCCGGGCGATGGTCAGCATCTGCTGCTGGCCGCCGGAAAGGTAGCCGCCCTGCCGCGTCCGGAATTCGTGAAGGGGCGGAAACATGGTGTAGCTGCGATCGAGCGACCAGGCGATGCCACCGGAATTGGCGCGCTCCCCGATCATCAGATTTTCCTCGACGGTAAGGTCGGGAAAGATGCGGCGGTCTTCGGGCACGTAGCCGATGCCGAGTTGGGCGACGCGGAAGGCCGGCAGTCCCAGAATCTCCTTGCCGTCGAACGAAACGCTGCCGGTCCGCTTGGCGACCAGACCCATGATCGAGCGCAGGCACGTGGTCTTGCCGACGCCGTTCCGGCCGAGCATGCAGGCGGATTTCCCACCCTCCAGCGAGAACGAGACGTCAAAGAGGATCCGCGCGGCGTCGTAGTAGGTCGTCAGGCGGTCACACTCAAGCATGGTGGCCCTTCCCCAGATACACCTCCCGTACCCGGGGGTCCGCCCTCACCGTCTCCGGCGAGCCTTCCGCGATAAGCTGCCCCTGATGCAGCACGACGATGCGCTGCGCTAGGGCGAAGACCATGTCGATGTCGTGTTCGGTGAAGAGGATGCTGAGCCCAAACCGCCCGTTCACCTCCTTCAGCACCTCGACCACAAGCGCGCGCTCGTCCGAGCTCATGCCTGCGGTCGGCTCGTCGAGCAGGATGACGGAGGGCGCGCCGGCAAGCGCGATGGCGAATTCCAGGCGCTTGCGGTCGCCGGCCGCGAGCTCGCCCGCGAGGCGTTCGCGCGCTTCCCGCATCCGGACTTGCGCCAGCAGCCCGTCGATTTCGTCGTTGAGCAGCCGATGCGCCGGCCACAGGAACCTTCTGCAGTAACCGCGCCGCGCCATCAGGGCGATCCGCACGTTCTCGGCCACGCTCATCCGGGGGAAGATGCTGGTGATCTGGAAGGACCGGGCTATCCCCCTGTTGACCAGGCGATAGGCGGGGCGTCCCGCGATGCTACCGCCTTCGTGGAGCACGTCACCGGCGGACGGCTTTAGCGCGCCGGAGCCCATATTGAGGAGCGTGCTCTTGCCCGCGCCATTAGGGCCGATCACCGCGAGTATCTCGCTCTTGCCTAGTGATACGCTGACGTCGGAGACCGCGCGGAACCCTCCGAATATCTTCGATACGCCTTTGAACTCGAGTACGGGCGCGCTCATGACCGCGCCTCGCCGCTTCGCGCCCGTGTGTCGGCCGGCGCCCCGGTTGATTCTGCCCGCGCCCTGCGGCGCCGGCCGAGCCAGCGCTGAAGCGTGCCGACGACGCCCTCCGGCAGAAACATCACGAGAAGCAGCACCACGACGCCGAAGATGAGAAGGGGATAGCCGGCATAGCTTGCGACATAGAAATTGAGCACCGTGAAGATCGCGGCCCCCGCCGCCGGCCCGAAGAAGGTGTGGATGCCGCCAGCGAGCGCCATCAGGACCGGCTGGGCAGAGTCGGTCCAGTAGAGCATCGAGGGGAACGCCATCTGATGGAGCGACCCGCTGAGCGCGCCGGCCAATCCACTCAGCGCGCCGGAAATGGTGAACGCCGCCAGCTGGTAGAGCTTGACGTTCAGGCCGACGAAGCTTGCCCGCTGCGGGTTCTCGCGGATTGCCAGGAGCGCCGCTCCGAAGGGCGAGTTGACGAGCAGCCAGAGCAACAGGATGCCGACCGTTACGATGCCGAGTGTCAGGTAGAAATAATGCGTCGTGACGAAGAAATAATCCGGCACCGTCACCGGCATCCCGTTGTCGCCACCCGTGAACGAGTACCATTCGGCGATGATCGTGTAGATCAGCTGCGAAAAGGCGAGCGTCAGCATGGCAAAGTACATGCCCGACAGGCGAACTGTCAGCGACGCCACCAGCATCGCAAAAAACCCTGCCACGAACGGACTTGCCGCGATGCCGACCAGCATCGGCATGCCGAGATGCGACTGCAGAAGCGCGACGGTGTAGGCGCCCAAACCGAAATAGGCGGCATGACCGAAGGAGAGAAGCCCGGTCTGGCCAAGCACCAGATTGTAGCTGGTCGCGAAGAGGACTGCGATGAGGACGTCCATCAGGACGAACAGGTTGCTTTCGTCGGTCACGTATGGCGCCACGGCGAGCGCGAGCACCACCAGGAGGAAACCGACAAGGGTCTTTCCCGCCATCCGCATCGTCAGACCCTGCGTCCCAGCAGGCCCTGCGGACGCAGCAGCAGCACCGCGCACAAGGCGATGAAGATGAAGGCTATCGCCAGCCGCGGCGCCACCATGATTCCCAACGCCTGCACGATGCCGATGATCAGCGCGGCCACGAAAGCGCCGACGATGCTGCCGCTACCTCCGATGATGACCACGGCGAAGGATTCAATGATGATGGAATTGTCTATTCCAAGCGAGACCGAGCCGATGGGAGCGGCAAGCGCGCCGCCGAAGCCGGCGAGAAGCGCGCCGAGCGTGAAGACGACGGTGTACAGCCGAGGCACGTTGACGCCGAGCGCGCTCACCATTTCCGGATCGATCACCGCAGCGCTGAGCACACGCCCGAAACGCGTCCTTTCGATCATGAACGCCAGGAGCGCCGCGATCACCAGACCAGCGGCGATCACGAGGACATAATATTCCGGGAATGGCTGGCCAAGGATCGAAAGGCTGCCGTCGAGCATAGGCGGATAGCCAACAGAGCGATAGCTGCCGCCCCAGACGAGCTTGATCCCGTCGGCCACGATGAGCGTGATCGCGAAGGTCACCATCAACTGGTAGAGATGCTCGCGGTTCGCGATGCGCCGGAGCAGGAAGAACTCGATGAGAGCGCCGAAGGCGGCGACCGCCAGCGGCGCGAGGATAAGGGACGCCACGAACCCGAAATCGCTGTGGCCGAATGCGGTGGTGATCGAGTAGGTGAAGAACGCCGCCAGCATGTAAAGCGACCCGTGGCAGAAATTCGGGATCCGCAATACGCCGAATATGAGCGTCAGGCCCGAGGCGACCACGAAGAGGATCATGCCACGGCTCACTCCGCTCAGGAGCTGGATGAGGATATCTATCATTCGGCCGTTTCTGCTCGTTTGCGGCTGCTTGGTTTCAACAGTCAAATGAGGGCGGCGCCGAGGCCGGCGTCGCCCTTAAACGTGCGCCCGGGCTGCTATCCGCCCTTGCGTTGAGCCAGGATTTCCTCGGGCGTCGGCCATACGGATTCCGCCTTGATCCGCTTGATGTCGACCAGCGCCTTGAACGGCAGTCCCTCGACCTTGCCTGTCTTTCCGAGGAAGGAGGGCACGTTCGCCTGATGGTCGACGGCGCGGAAGGCAAGCGGCCCCTGAAGTCCGTCGAATTTGAGCTTCTCGATCGCATCGGCCACCGCGTCCGAATCCATGGACGAGGCGTTCTTAATGCCGTCGGCCAGGATGCGCATGCCGTCATAACCCATCACCGCCCAATCGGAAGGGAACGTGTTGTACTTGGCCTGGTACTTCTTGATGAACTCCGACATGACCGGGCTGTTGGTGCCGAAGGGCGGCGCGTACATCTGCCCGATGACGCCGTCCGGCATGTCGTTTCCGAGCGCCTTCAGATCGTCGAGGAAGAGCAGGGTCGCGAATTTAGTCTTATCGAAGAGGCCGTAGGGCTTGGCCTGCTTGATGAAGGCGATCAGGTCAGCGCCCCACAAGTAGGAGAAGACGATGTCCGGCTTCGATGAGAGGATCTGGGTAATGTAGGGTGTGAAATCCTGCTCGCCGAGCTTCGGCCACTGCGTGTCGGTGACCTTGGCGTTCGGATTGACCTTGGCCAGCCAGTCAGTGAAATACTGGATCGCCTGATGCGAGGCTTCGTAGTCGCCGCCGATAAAGGCGATCTTGTTGTTGTCCTTGCCGATACCTTCCGCCATCGCCCGCGCCAACATGGTGCCGCTCGGCACGATGGTGAAGAAGTATTTGTGGAACAGCTCTCCGGTCAGCCTCGGCGTGTTCGGGATCGTCATCACGACGACCTTCTTGTACTGCTTGGCGACGCCGCTCACCGCGACACCGACCGAACTGGCGTCCGGGCCGATGAAGTAGTCGACCTTGTCGCGGACAATCAGGTCGCGCGTCAGGCTGGCGCCAAGCGCCGGCTTGAGTTGCGAATCGCGGACGAGAAGCTCGAGTTTGCGGCCTTTGATGCCGCCGGCGGCGTTGATTTCCTCGATGGCCATCTTCACCGAATTGACCTGCGCGGTGGCGTAGGCGGCCGCGATGCCGGTCAAATCGGTGGTAAGGCCAATCTTGATGGGAGCCTCTTCGGCGCGCGCGACGGTCGACGCCATCGCGAGCGACGCGGCCATCGTCGCCGACAAGGCAAGCGACGCAATGCGTTTCATTATCGGTAGACCGATCATCTTTGGGTTTCCTCCACTAAAGCGGCGCCATTCAAGCGCCCCGATCAGGCGACCTCCTCGGCGTCCCCCTCCATCTGCGTGGTTCGACCGATAGACCGATTGTCGGACAACCGGCATATTAACGCAACTCCGTTTCTCCGCAAGCCAAAAGTCTGTCCGATAGGATGCAAAAATGCCGCGACGAATGGGCTGGGGACGATGCCGCGGGGTACGGCTCAGCGTGAAGCCGGCATGCCGATATGCGGTGGGCGCAAGGGTCGGTCCGGATTGGCTCCCGTGCGGAGGTATCCGCGGCGGAAGTCGGCCATATGGCGCGTCATCCATTCCTGCGCGACGGCCTTGTCCCTCGCCGCCAGCGCCTGGTGGATCCGCCGGTGCGCCTCGATTACGCGCTCGTAGGTCTTGATCGTCGGTAGGATGGTCTGGCCGGCCGGAAGGAACAGGAGGCTGATCGGCTCCCGCATCAGGCGGAAGACCTTGTTGCGGCTCGCCTTGGCGATGATATCGTGGAACTCGATGTCGAGCTTGACGAACTGCTCGGTCTGCTCGCCGCAGGCCTCCATCGCAGCGATGTTCGCCTTGAGTGCGTCGAGTTCGTCGCCCGATATGTGCTCCGCCGCCCGCTCGGCGATTGCCGGCTCTGTGATCATCGAGGCGTCCCACAATTCCTGGAACGTCACCTGGTGCATCGACAGCGCGCGCGAGGCGCGCGTCGCCAATTCGCGGAAATGCGGGAGCCTCACCTCCAGCGTCATCCGGCCAACACGCGAGACCAGTCCGCTTTCTTCCAGAAGGCGCAGCCCTTCGCGCACAGTCGAGCGGTGAACCCCGAACTGCTTTGCGATCTCGGTCTCCGCGGGCAGGCGGTCCCCAACCTTCAGCCGGCCTTCGACGATGTTCTGTTCAATCGCGTCGGCGACCACCCGATAGGCAGGATTGATCGTCAGCTTGTCGAAAATCGAATCGGACATACGAATTCTTCCCTCTCCGTTCTCGCTCCGCGAATGGCACAGCAGGCGCGCGCCCGCAATCGGGGGGCACCTCCGGTCAGCCGGGCAAAAGCGCCCCCTCCTCCGTCTCGAGCACCGAATGCAGCGCCGACGCCCGTTCCTTCAGGTGCATATATTGCGCCCGCAGATATGGATCGCCCAGTTCCTCGAGTTCCTCAGCGAGCCGGACGATCTCGATGACGAGCTTCCGCTGGTCATCCAGCGACAGGGCGGCTTTTCCGTTCATCTTCCGTCTCCGGCCGCAAGGCCTTCCTTGCGCTCGTCTTTCCAACGACGTGCCTTGTAGTCATAGTTCGGCAGTTCGTTTCGGTCGACGACCCGCAAGGCCATGTTCACATTGGTCGCCTGCTTGATGTCGTTTCTGAACCCGTCGAGGAGCGCCCGCAACCGAGCGTCGTCTAAATCCGATGCGCCTTCGCCGAGAGCCAGACGGATCTCGACCTCCGTGCGGCCAGTTTCGTCGGTATAGACGCGTCCGGCATATTCGCTCACGGCCTTGGTGCGGAACAGCACCTGGTCGATCGCGGCTGGCCATATGTTGTTGCCGCGGATCTTCATCATGTCGTCGATGCGGCCCATGCCGCCGGCTTCGAAGGCCGTCCATGGGCGCGTGCATGCGGGGTCGGCCGGGTCGACGACGCGCACCTTGTCGCCTGTCCGGAAGCGGATGACCGGCGACCCGACGATGTCCAGATTGGTCAGGACGATCTCGCCTTCCTCACCCGGAAGGGCTGGCCGCAAGGTTTCGGGATCAAGGATCTCGACGAGGTTGTGCCAGTCGAAGACGTGCATGGCGCCGCGACGGCCGTTTCTTATCGCGCCACCGTCGCAGGTTGACGCGATGAAGCCGGCGCCCTGCGTGCTGCCGTAGCCTTCATGCACGGGGATGCCCCAGATTTCCTCGATCCTGAGCGCCCAGTCGACCGGATAGCCTTCGGCTGCGATGAACAATGTCCGCATTTTCGGGAAGGCGGCCTTGGGATCGATCCCGCGCTTCCTCAGACCTTCCGTCAGAGTGTGGAGATAGCTCGTCGAAGCGTAGATGAAGGCGAAATCGCCAAAGCGCAGCATGAGGTCGATCTTGGCGTCGGTCGACATGCCGCCGCCGACAGAGAACGCAGTAGCGCCGGCTAGACGGAAGCCTTCCCCTGGCCCCCAACCGCCCGTCGTCAGGCCGCCGGCCGGGACGCAGTTCAGCGCCAGATCGCCGCCACGCAGGCCGGCGAGATACCAGGGCAGGTAGTGCAGATAGCCCTGCATAGCGACGTCGTGGTTCGTACGACCGTACACTTCCTGCCCCTGGCCGGACGTCCCGCCGGTCAAATTGACCATCACCACCCGTTCGGGCGGCACGCCCACCCGCCGGCCGAAAGGCGGAAATCCGTTCTGGTCTTCAAGGCAGTCCGGCTTGCCCATCATTGGCACCATGCCGGCGAAGCTCTCGAGGTCGCGGATACGGCCGAGATCGACCCCGGCCTTGTCGAAACGCTCCCGATAGAAGGCGTTCGAACCGTATTGTCGCTCCAACTGCCGCTTCAGCTTGGCAAATTGAAGCCGGCGCATTTCCTCCCGCGACATCGCCGACAGGCGCGCCAGCACCTGCGAATCCGACTGGTTCATGCATCCTCCCGGACCGGCGCGGCCGGTCAGCTTCCCTTCATGCGGGGCGGCCGCTTTTCCGCGAAGGCGGCCAGTCCCTCAAATGCGTCATGGCTTGTGGTGGCATAGTTCTTGACGAATTGAAGTTCGAGTTCCAGCGCCGGATCGCGAACGCCCAGATAGCCGGCGTTGACCAGATACTTGGCGCCGCGCAACCCAAGCGGACTTTTCGCGCGCAGATCCGCGAGCAGTTGGTCCAGTGCATCGTCCAGCTTTTCAAGGGGACACGAGCGGGTGACGAGGCCCATGCGTTCCGCCTCCGCCCCGTCGACGCCCCTGCCCGTCATCAGCAGGTATTTAGCGCGCAAATGGCCGATGGCGCGTGGCAGCCTCTGCGACCCGCCGGCGCCCGGCAATTGTCCGAAGTTCAGATGCCCGTCGGCGATGCGCGACTCGTTCGCCGCCAGCACGATGTCGCAGGCCAGCATGAGTTCCACGCCGCCGGCGACGCAGTGTCCCTGAACGATCGCGATGTAGATTTTCTGCGACCGCTCGATCGCTTCCAGCAAGCCGTTGAACGCCCGCAGGAACGCGGTGAATTGATCCGGCGCCCTGTAGAGCTCCATATAGCCTTCGAGATCGCCGCCCGCCGAAAATGCACGTCCCGCCCCCCCGTACCAACACCACGGCCACGTCGGCCATTCCCTCGATTTCGGCAACGGCGCGGGAAAGTTCCGCGATTGTGTGCTTATCAAGCGGGTTGAGCTGGTCAGGGCGATTCAATGTTATTGTCGCCACGCCCTCGCCGAGGTCGACCTCGACGGACCGCCCGCTAGGTGGTGCCGAATCCGTCGTTTCGACCATCTTCACACTCACTCCATTCCCAATAATCGTTCTATGCCACTTGTCGGACAGACCGGCAATAGGATAACAAGAACCAACGGACATCGGCAACATCGGCAAAGGCAGGCAGCCTGTGTACAAATTGCGCGACAAATACGCGATCGCCGGCATCGGCGAGACAGCCTACACTAAGAACTCTGGAACGACTGTGCTCAACCTAGCGGCCGAAGCCTGCCTGAAGGCGGCGCGCGATGCCGGCATTCCGATCGAGGAAGTCGACGGGATCGTTAGCTATAATTTCGGCGATTCCGTTCCCGCGATTGCCGTGGCGACGGAACTGGGCATCCCAAACGCGGGCTACGCGGTAGACTTCGCCGGCGGCGGCAACGCCGCCAATCTGATTACCCTGACGGCCGCCGCCGCGATCGAAAGCGGGCTGGCGCGGAACGTCCTTTGTTTTCGCGCGATGAACGGTCGTTCGGGCTTTCGCCTCGGCGGAGGCCGCGAATTCGAGGCACGCGGCATCACGCAATACACCGCGCCTTTCGGCTGGATCACCTATCCGCAGGCAATGGCCATGTGGTGCCGTCGCCATATCGTCGAATACGGAACGACGCCGGAGCAATTGGGCGAAGTCGCGATCTCATCGCGTCGGAACGCGGCGCTCAACGAGCGGGCCATGCAGCGGGCGCCGATCGACATGGACGACTATCTCACCTCACGCTTCATCGTCGAGCCGTTCCGCCTGCTCGATATCTGCCTGGAGAGCGACGGCGCCTGCGCTGTGCTCGTCACCTCCTCCGAGCGCGCGAACGACATGCGCCACAAGCCGGTCTACATCATGGGCGGGGCCTATGGCGGCGGCCCGAACCAAGGCGAGGATCTCTTCGACGCGATGCGCTGGCCGGACCATTCCCGCAACTATGCCGCTTATATCCGCGACGAGCTTTGGGGGAGCGCCGGGGTCGGCCCGGGCGATGTCGACGTCGCCGAGATCTACGACTGTTTCACCTATAGTGTGCTCATGCAACTCGAGGGCTTCGGCTTCTGCGGCGAGGGCGAAGGCGGTCCTTTCGTCGAAAGCGGTGCGATCCGCCGCGAGGGCAAGCTTCCCGTTAACACCCATGGCGGGCTCCTGTCCGAGGCCTACATCCACGGCTTCAACCACGTGCTCGAAGCCGTGCGCCAGTTGCGCGGGGATGCTGGCGAACGGCAGATTGCGGATGCCGAGATCGCGCTGACCACCGCCGGCGCCATGACCTGTGGCAGCGCCATGGTATTAAGACGATAGGGGCGATGATGAACCAGATGCTCAAGCCGCTGCCGGCGCCGGACTCCGATTCCATGCCTTTCTGGGACGGTTGCCGCGACCACAAGCTGATGTTGCAGCGCTGCACCGAGTGCGGCAGGTTCCGCTTTCCACCCCATCGCTTTTGCCACCAGTGCCAGTCCGAACAAAGCGAGTGGATCGAAGCGAGTGGCAAGGGCGAGGTCTTCAGCTGGATCATCGTCGTCCATCCGGTTCCGCGCGAGGTCTACGCCGGCGAGGTGCCTTACGTAGTCGCCCTGATCGATCTCGAGGAAGGCGTTCGGATGGCGAGCAACATCGTCGATTGCGATCCCCATGCCGTTGAAGCCGGGATGCCCGTCGAAGTAATTTTCCGGCCGGCGAGGGACGGCATCGTGCTGCCCCTGTTCAGGCCGGCCAAGGCCTGACGCCTTCCGGAGGAGAGTATGGCGGACTCCCTGTTCGACCTGTCCAGCCGCGTCGCGCTGATAACTGGCGGCGGGGGTGGACTGGGTTCGCTCGTTGCGAGGACGCTGGCCTCCGCGGGCGCCCGCGTTGCCCTCCTGGCGCGAACGGAGGAGGCGTGCGAGCGCGCGGCTCGATCCATCCGGGAGGACGGCGGCGAAGCCATCGCTTACACCGGGGACGTCACCGATCCCGAACAGATAGGCAAGGTGGTTGGGCAGGTCGCTCGCGAGATGGGACCGATCGATATCCTGGTCAATAACGCCGGAGTGACCTCGCCCAAATCGTTCCTCGATCTCGATATCGAGACGTGGGACCGGATCATGGACGTCAGCGCCAAGGGAGCGTTCATCTGCACGCGGGCTGTGGTGCCGTCGATGATGGAGCGCCGGTCCGGCACGATCATCAATATGGGTTCCATCCTTTCCGAACGGGGGCTTGGCAATCGATCCGCCTACTGCGCCGCCAAGGCCGCGCTCGCCAACCTGACGCGGGCGGCGGCGGTGGAATTCGGCCCTTACGGCATCACCGTCAACGCGCTGGGGCCGACCGTCATCGTCACCGACCTGAACCGGGAACTGGTGCGTGCGCAACCTGAACTCTACCAAGCGATTATCGACCGCACGCCACTGGGACGGCTGGGCGAACTCGACGATCTGAAAGGCGCCATTCTGTTCCTGGCGTCTCCGGCTTCGGCGTTCGTCAGCGGCCAGATCCTGCACGTAGACGGTGGCTACACCGCAAGCTGAGGTTTTTCATGGACCATCCCTTGAATTCGGACCCGGTCGGGTTCAACCGCGCACGGCTTGGCGCCTATCTTTCCGATCGGCTGGACGGAAGCTGGCAGGATCTCGAAATCGTGCAATTCGTCGGAGGACAATCGAACCCTACCTTCCTGCTCAAGGCCAGCCCGGCCTGTTACGTCCTGCGCAAGAAGCCCGCCGGCAAACTGCTTCCCTCGGCGCACGCCATCGACCGCGAGTACAAGGTCATGGAGGCTCTATCGCGAACCGAGGTCCCCGTTCCGAGTATGCGCTTGTTCTGCGAAGACGCCGATATCATCGGCACCCCGTTCTTCGTGATGGACTTCGTCGAAGGACGCGTGATCAGGGACGCCGCTCTTCCGGACACCTCCGCCGAAGACCGCGCCGCTACTTTCGAGGCGATGGGAAACGCGATCGCCGCGCTCCACGGCGTCGATATCGATACCGTCGGCCTGTCGGACTATGGCCGGCCGGAAGGATATTATTCGAGACAGATCGCACGCTGGACCAAGCAGTACCGAGGGTCCGAAACCGAGAGCCTGGAGCCGATGGAACGGCTTATCGAATGGCTGCCGCAACACTTGCCGGCGCAGGAACGCCCAGCGCTCGTGCATGGCGATTTCCGCATGGAGAATTTGATCCTGCATCCGCACGAGCCTCGTGTGCTTGCCGTACTGGACTGGGAGTTGTCAACGCTTGGCGATCCGCTCGGCGACCTCGCCTACAATTGCCTTCCCTGGCATCTGCCTCCGCATGCTTTCGGCGGCTTTGTCGGCCGCGACCTGCCCGGCCTGCCGGACGAAGCCGACTATCTGGCGGCCTATTGCAGAAAAACCGGGCGCGCCGGAATCGAGGGATGGAATTTCTACGTCGCCTTTGCGCTGTTCCGCCTCGCCGCCATTCTCCAGGGCGTCTACCGGCGGGCTCTCGACGGCAACGCGGCTTCTCCCGACGCGCTCGAGCGCGGCCGGTTTGCAAACCTCTGCGCCGAAACAGGCTGGCGGGAAGTCGAGAAGCCCGCCGTCAGCCTGGAAGCAGCACGTCGAGGATGATCGCCGCCAACTCGCAAAAGGCCTTTGCAAGCAGGAAGACGACTGCGCCGATGGCCAGCGCGGGCAATAAAGCCACGAGAGCGACGACCGGCCACGCCAGCACGAGCACGATCGCAAATGTTATGAGGGATGCCGCAACCGAAATCCCGAGCGGGTGGCGCGCAAGCATGCGAAGCACGGTCGGTTCGGGGCGGCGCGGCGGCGGCGGCGGCACTTGCCGGGATTCCCTGGCCGAAGACAGGGCCGTGCTTGCCGCCTTGCCCGAGTGGGCGGCCAGATCGTCCGCCGCAGCGAGACCGCTCGTGAGCGCTCGTACCAGTCCGCCGACATATCCGACATATCTGCCGCCCTCGAGGCCGCCTGCGGATGCCCCGACGGCATAGAGATTGCCGATCGGCTTTCCGTCAGGGTCGAGCACTCTGGCGCGAGCATCGACCGCCAACCCGCCCATCGTGTTGGTAATGCCGGCGACGAGCGGCACCGCGACGAAGGGAGCGCGGATGACCGTGGCCGCCTGTGTTCTCGGCATATCGAGCCCGGCCAGCGCCGCCGGCCCGTTTTCCGCCGCTCGGTTGAATTCCGACACGGTATTTTCCAGGACGGAGACATCGAGCCCGCATGCCTTGGCCAATTCGCCAAGTGCCGCCGCCCTGAGCAGCGTCCCGCCGGCATCCACCAGATGCGGGTTGGGCGGATAGAGCGATTGCCGTCCGGCGCTTTCCCAGATCGCTTCATCGAGGATCGCCCATGCGCCCGAGGGATCGGAAAGCTTCGCGATCGCGTTGGCGATGAACACGCCACCTCGGCCTTCGTCGACGAAGCGTCGTCCGTCA
>JBQCFA010000112.1:0-2943 GCA_051959695.1 Rhizobiaceae bacterium | reverse complement strand
GAGAAATACGGCGACGAGGTACGCGTCGTCTCGATGGGCACTGCGGAGCAGGGGGAAAAGGCCGGCAAACCCTATTCAGTCGAGCTTTGCGGCGGCACCCATGTGCGCTCGACCGGCGACATCGGCCTGATCCGGCTGGTCTCCGAAGGAGCGGTCGCGGCTGGCGTCCGCCGTATCGAGGCACTGACCGGCGTGGACGCGCGGCATCATCTCGATGAGCAGGACCGGCGTGTGAAGGCGATGGCCGCGGCGCTGAAGGTCGGGCCGGCGGAGGCGCTGCCGCGCCTTGAATCGCTGCTCGAGGAAAGGCGCAAGCTGGAGCGCGAACTGGCCGATGCGCGCAGGAAGCTGGCGCTCGGCGGTGGGTTGTCGGGCGCTGCCGATGAAGTGAAGAACGTGGCTGGAACGAAATTCCTTGGCAAGGTCGTCAATGGCGTATCGCCGCGCGACCTGAAATCGCTCGCCGACGACGGCAAGAAGTCGCTCGGCTCTGGCGTCGTGGCCTTCGTCGGCGTCGGCGAGGACGGCAAGGCGAGCGTCGTCGTCGGCGTCACCGGTGACCTGGCGTCCAAGTTCTCGGCCGTCGATCTCGTCCGCAAGGCTGCCGCCGCGCTGGGGGGCCAGGGCGGCGGCGGCCGGCCGGACATGGCGCAGGCAGGAGGTCCCGACGGAACGAAGGCGACGGAAGCCCTGGACAAGGTGGCCGAGGCGCTCGGCGCCTGACGGATCTATCGGACGGCCACGAAGCGCTCAGCGCAATGCAAGCTCACGTGGCCTGCGCGGAAAGTCTGGTGGCGGTGCGCCGATCTCGCGCCGCTCCCGATGGCTCATGGCGTCCAGGATCGAAAGGAAGGCGCGGTTGCGCCGGTCGTTGCGCGGCCGGGGCCGGGAAAAAAGCTCGATAAGGAAATGCATCGTCGGACCTCATGCCTTCCTCCCGATTCGGCCGTAACATAGTAGTTTGATCGCTATATTGCAGCGCAGCAAAATGGTGGATCCCTGCGGCCGAAGGGCGCGGGCTGATACCGTTTCCATGACCGCGCCGGCCGCTTTGGACACCCGCCGACCGGCTGCGCTATTCCACCATGGGGGAAGGCTCGGCAGCGCCCTGCAGCGGCTTTTCGGGCATCAGCAGGAAGATCAGGAAGGCGAGAAAGACGCATCCTGCTCCAGCGAAGAAGATGACGCCGAAGGCGGCCGGCGACACTGTGGAGACGGGCTGCGTTGCGGTGCCTTCGCGGCCGAGCGGCAGACCGTAGCCGAGTGCGACGGCGCCGAAGGCGGCCACTCCGATGGCGCCGCCAAGCGACCGCATGAAGGTCATCAGCCCGGTCGCGACGCCGAGATGCACGCGGTCGACGGCGTTTTGCACTGAAATCGTCGAGATCGGGAACGTTGTGCCCCAGCCTATTCCGGCTGCCGTCGTCAGAATCTCGACGAGGAGCAGCGAAGGGCGGTGCACCGAAAGTCCAAGCGTTGTCAGGGATGCCGTACAGAGCAGCAGACCGATGAGGGCGATGCGCTTGTAGTGAGTCACATGTGCCACGAGCCTGCCACTACCCATCGCGCCGGCGACGGTCCCGAGCATCAGGCCAAGCAATGCCGTTCCCGAATCGGCGACCGAAAGATGCAGGAACAATTGCATGTAGATTGGGAGATAGACCGACAGGCCGATCGAGACGGCCTGTACCACGAAAAGCGCGATAGTGGCGGTCCTGACGACCGGATTGGCGAGCACTTCCAGCGAGATCAGCGGTTCGGCTGTCTTCAGGAGCCACCAGGAAAGCAGCGCCGACAGCACAAGGGAAAAGGCGATCAGGCCAAGCACCGGGGCGGACAGCCAGGGATAGGTGCTGCCGCCCCAGTTGAGCGCGAGGAGAAGCACCGCCGTCGCCGTGACGAGCAGCATGGCGCCGGGCGCGTCGACCTTGTGCCGGCGGGCCGCGACGCTGAGTTTCTTCAGCGGATTGTTGAGGATCAGCATGGCGAATGCGCCGAGCGGCAGGTTGATCCAGAAGATGAGCGCCCAGTCGAGATGGCCGGCGAAATAGCCGCCGAGCAGCGGGCCGGCAACGCTTGCCACCGCCCAGGTGCCCGAGATCCAGGCCGCATAGCTCGCCCGCTCGCGCGGCGGCACGAGATCGCCGATGACGGTCTGCGTCAGCGCGAACAGTCCGCCGCCGCCGACGCCCTGGATGGCGCGCCCGACGATGAGCATGAACATGTTCACCGACAGAGCGCTGATGAGCGAACCGACCAGGAAAATAAGGATGGCGGCGTAGATCGTCGGCCTGCGGCCGTAGATGTCGGAGATCTTGCCGTAAAGCGGGGCCATGGCCGTCGCGGTGAGCAGGTAAGCCGTGACGATCCACGGCAGGTATTCGGCATGGCCCAGCGCGCCGCCGATCGTCGGCAGGGCCGGCGCGACGATGGCCTGGTCGAGCGCCGCGAGAAGCATGGAAAGCAGGACGCCGCCGATGATGGCGTTCTTTTCGCGCTCGCTGATCGGCGGCGCCACGAATCCCGAAGCGATTGTCGGTCGAACGGCTTTGTCCATGGGTCTCGGGTCCACTCGGAATCGGCAGTTCGCGCGCGGCGGCGACATTGCGGGTGGCGAAGCCACGCGGGCGAACAGCCTGACTGTCTCTTGGCTGTGGACCCCGGAGCGGTGCCGGAGCTTCGAGCCCCGTCTGGCGGGGCCGCCGGACTACCGACCGGCCTGCGTTTCCTTGAACAGCGCGCGGGGAGATAGCAGACGGGAAGGGTGATGTCGAGACAGCGGGCCTGCCAACCGCGGTTCCCGGACCCGGTTCATCGCCGCCCTTGCCGGCGCTACAGCGGGATGTTGTCGTGCTTCTTCCAGGGGTTCTGCAGGTCCTTGCCGCGCAGCATCCTGAGCGCCCGCGCCACGCGCCGCCGTGTCGAGTGCGGCATGATCACCTC
>JBQCFA010000111.1:0-3015 GCA_051959695.1 Rhizobiaceae bacterium | reverse complement strand
CTGGGCGAGGGTTGCCCTGCCTTTATTTTCAGGCGCACAACTATCGCCTCCGACGCACCTCTCGCGCGATCCGTTGAGCGGGATCGTAAGCAGGAATCCGCGGATCGGCTGCCGCCACCGCCGGTTGACATCGCGATCGCCCCTGCACTAGCCTCGCAGACTTCAAGGGTATCCTGCCCGCCGGTCTCGACCCGCCTCGCTGGCGCTTCGATCGCGCGACCGGTCTGCATCACGCAGCCTTCATCGAGGAGAATGAAATAATGCTGAAACCTGCTTTGTTGGCGCTGTGCGCCTTCGCCTTTGCCGCGGGCCCGGCTTCCGCCGGCGATCTCAAGGACGTCAAGAGCCGCGGCACGCTGGTCGTGGGCGCCAAGGCCGACTACAAGCCGTTCGGCTTCCGTGATCCCTCGGGCGCCATCGTCGGCATCGAGCCCGATCTTGCTGCGGACATCGCCAAGCAGCTCGGCGTAAAGCTGGAAATCGTTCCAGTAGTCGCCGCCAACCGCATGGAATTCCTCAAGCAGGGCAAGATCGACCTGCTGATTGCGACCATGTCCGACAAGCCGGAGCGCCGCAAGGTGGTGGAGGCGATCGATCCGCCCTACTATTCGGATTCGGTCAACGTGCTGATGTCGAACCGCGCCAAGATATCGTCCTGGGAAGGGCTGAAGGACAAGCCGGTCTGCGCCACCATCGGCTCCTTCTACAACAAGTCCGTCGCCGAGAAGTACGGCGCCAAGATCGTTGGCTTCGACGGCTCCGACAAGCCGCTTTTCGCGCTCAAGCAGGGCAATTGCGTCGGCTATCTCTATGACCAGACCTTCATCCAGGGCAAACTGCTCGACCCGGCCTGGAGCAAGGACTACTCGATGCCGTTGAAGGGCATCATGGAAACGCCTTGGATCATGGCTGTCGCCCCCGGCGACGACGCGCTGAGGGACTTCGTCTCCAAAGCGACCATCCAATGGATGAAGGACGGAACGATCATCAAGGAAGAGACGAAGTGGGGCATCAAGCCCACCGATTATTCGCAACGCATGCACGACAAATACAAGGGCTGACCCTGGACGGTCGGACGAACACGGCCGCCGGAGAACGCGGCAGCCGGTCCGGACGCGACGCGGAAACGATCCGCGTCGCGCACCGCGGTTGACGGGGGAGCGGGCGCTTGCTGCAATGGATCGCCGAATGGTTCCGTAGCCTCTACGCCACGACGGGGCTGAACTTCACCATCTTCTACGATGCCTATGACGCAAAGCTGTTCATCGCAGGCGTCGGCATGACGATCTATCTGAGCGTCGTATCGATCATGATCAGTCTCGTCATCGGTATCGTCGGCGCGTGGCTCCAGATGTCGCGTTTCGTTGTCGTGCGCGGGATCGTCGAGGTGTTCGTCGTCATCTTCCGCAACACGCCTCCGCTGGTCCAGATCTTCTTCTTCTATTTCGGGCTGGGCGCGCTGCTGCCCTCCTCCTACAACGACATCGGGCTGCGCGAGCCCCTGCTCACCAACGTGCAGTGGGCGATCGTTTCGCTTTCCCTGTTCGCGGGCGCCTTCAACATCGAGATTTTCCGCTCCGGCATCGAAGCCGTTCCGCGCACCACGGTGGAGGCGGCCGAGGCGCTCGGTTACACCCAGCTTGGCGCCTATCGCCACGTTGTCCTGCCCCTGGCGCTTCGCGTTTGCCTGCCAGCCCTGAACAACAACCTCGTCAACCTGCTGAAGACCACGACATTGGCCTATGCGATTGCCGTGCCGGAAACGCTCTACGCCTCCGCTCAGATCTGGGCACAGTCGCAGAACGTCACCGAGATGATGTGCATACTGCTCGCCGTATTCGTCATCCTCGTCGGCGCGC
Organism: Rhizobiaceae bacterium; assembly: GCA_051959695.1. Classification (GTDB taxonomy): domain Bacteria; phylum Pseudomonadota; class Alphaproteobacteria; order Rhizobiales; family Rhizobiaceae; genus Mesorhizobium_L. The sequence continues at coordinate 1,156 of JBQCFA010000111.1, read as the reverse complement.
TCGTCTGGATCATGCATCGATGGGAGCGCGCGCTGCGCATTCCCGGGTTCGGCCGATGAAGGAGGGTTCGCAGGCAAAGAAACCGACCGCTCTGCCGGTCCTGCTCGAAATTACCCCGAGGGCGCCGGTCCTCCGGTTGCGCCTGTGGCATGGAATAGCTCTTTTCGGCGCAGTCCTTCTGTTTTCTTCCGTCGCCGGTGCACAAACCGGCGCCGGCGAGCCCTCTCCGATTGCAGTGATCATAAAGTGGATGCCCCTGCTGCTGCGCGGCTTCCTGTTCAACCTGCTCCTGTCGGTGCTTTCGATGGCGCTCGGCACCCTCCTGGGCGTTCCCCTCGGCCTGCTTCAGCTCAGCGAAGTGAGGGCACTGCGTGTCTGCGCCTGGGGCTTCACGCAGTTCTTCCGCAACGCGCCGTGGCTTGTCCTGCTCTTCTTCGCCATGTATCTCGTTCCCTACCAGTTTAGCCTGGGCGGCGTGACGGTGCCCTTTCCCGACTGGATCAAGGCCGTGATCGGCTTCGCTCTGCCGGTCATGGCCAATGTCGCCGAGATCGTCCGGGGAGCGGTGCAGTCGCTGCCGGGCGGGCAATGGGAGGCGGCCGAATCGCTTGCCTTCACCCGGCGGCAGACCATGTGGATGATCATCCTGCCGCAATGCCTGCAGCGCATGCTGCCGCCGTGGATGAACGTCTACTCGCTGATCACCATGTCGACCGTCCTCGCCTCGATCGTCGGCATCAACGAGATGCTGACGCTTACCGCGCAGGTGCACAATGCCGAAGGCGGTCGGCCCGACCTTCTGGCCCCTCTCTACGGCTTCGCCCTGCTGTGCTTCTTCGTCTACTGCTACCCGATCAATCTGTGGACCGTGCGCCTCGAACGGCGCTTCCACGTCAGGAGCTGAGGTCGTCATGCCCGCATGGACCCCCGACCAGCCCATGGTGCGCATCGCGGATGTTCACAAATCCTTCGGCGAATTCGAGGTGCTGAAAGGCGTCAGCCTCGACATCATGAAGGGCGAGGTCATCTGCATCATCGGGCCTTCCGGCTCCGGCAAGTCGACCTTGATCCGCTGCATCAACGCACTGGTGCCGATCAATTCCGGCTCGATTCTGGTCGAGGGACAGGAAGTCAACACGCCCGCGCTGGACAAGCT
>JBQCFA010000110.1:0-10050 GCA_051959695.1 Rhizobiaceae bacterium | reverse complement strand
TGGGGTGTTATTAAGGGAGTTAACATGAAAAAGGCACTTTTTGCGGGCGTCGCCCTCACCTTTGCGATGATGAGCGGCTCGGCCTGGGCTGACATCACCATCGCTGTGGCAGGCCCGATGACCGGTCAGTACGCATCCTTCGGCGGGCAGATGAAGGGCGGCGCGGAGCAGGCCGTCGAGGACATCAACAAGGCTGGCGGTGTTCTCGGCCAGAAGCTCAAACTCGAGGTCGGCGACGATGCGTGCGATCCCAAGCAGGCGGTTGCGGTCGCCAACCAGTTCGCCGGTGAGGGTGTGGTTTTCGTCGCCGGGCATTTCTGCTCCGGCTCGTCGATCCCGGCTTCCGCTGTTTATGCCGACGAAAACATCGTCCAGATCTCGCCGGCATCGACCAACCCGAAATTCACCGACGAACGTCCGGGGCCGGGCATCTTCCGCGTCTGCGGTCGTGACGACCAGCAGGGCATCGTCGCCGCGAAGTTCCTGATGGATCACTTCAAGGACAAGAAGATCGCCTTCATCAACGACAAGACGGCTTACGGCAAGGGCCTCGCCGACGCCACCCAGGAGAACTACGAGAAGGCCGGCGGCAAGGCAGCGCTCGTGGAATCCTATACGGCGGGTGAGAAGGACTACACGGCGCTGGTATCCAAGCTGAAGCAGAACAATATCGACGTTCTGTATGTCGGCGGCTACCACACCGAAGCAGGCCTCATCAAACGCCAGATGGTGCAGCAGGGCATGAAGACGGTTCTCGTCTCCGGCGACGCGCTGGTGACCGACGAGTACTGGGCGATCACCGGCGATGCCGGCGAAGGCACGCTGATGACCTTCTCGCCCGATCCGCGCAAGAACCCGGAAGCAAAGCCGGTCGTTGACGAACTGCTGGCTGCCGGCAAGAGCACCGAAGGCTATGCGCTCTACACCTATGCCGCGATCCAGATTTGGGCACAGGCGGCCAATACGGCCGGTAAGACGGATTTCGATCCGGTGGTGAAGGCCCTCAACAGCGGCGATTTCAAGACCGTGCTCGGCGATCTCAAATTCAATGACAAGGGCGATGTCACCTTGCCGGGCTACATCATGTACAAGTGGCACGACGGCAAGTACGACTACTATACCAATTGATCGGCCCAGCGGCCGACGCATAGTCGGCCGATCGACCATACTTCGCGGCCCGGCATGTTAGCATGCCGGGCCGCTTGTTTTGCAAATAGCTATCCATGAATGTTGCGCTGCAATATCGCACGCGCTAACGATGATCCTGGAATGATGACTGCCGGAGGGACCCCGCCTCGTGCCGATCAGCAAAATCCTCGTCGCCAACCGCTCCGAAATCGCCATCCGCGTCTTTCGCGCCGCCAACGAACTCGGGCTGAAGACGGTGGCGATATGGGCGGAGGAGGACAAATACTCGCTGCACCGCTTCAAGGCCGACGAATCCTACCAGGTCGGACGCGGACCGCACCTGACGGCCGATCTCGGTCCGATCGAGAGCTATCTGTCGATCCCGGAGATCATCCGCGTCGCCAAACTCTCCGGCGCCGATGCCGTCCACCCCGGCTACGGGCTGCTGTCGGAAAGCCCCGAATTCGCCGAGGCCTGCGCTGAAAACGGGCTTACATTCATCGGACCCACGCCCGAGACGATGCGCCGGCTCGGCAACAAGGTCGCCGCGCGCAACCTTGCGGTCGAAGTCGGTGTCCCGGTTATTCCGGCGACCGATCCCCTGCCGGACGATCCATCGGAGATTGCGCCGATGGCCGAGAAGATCGGCTATCCGATGATGCTGAAGGCCTCCTGGGGCGGCGGCGGGCGCGGCATGCGCGTCATCCGCTCGCCGTCCGATCTTTCGCGCGAGGTCATGGAAGGCCGGCGCGAGGCCAAGGCCGCCTTCGGGAAGGACGAGGTCTATCTGGAGAAGCTGGTCGAGCGCGCCCGCCATGTCGAGGTCCAGATTCTTGGCGACCGCCACGGCAACGTCGTACACCTCTTCGAGCGCGATTGCTCCATCCAGCGCCGCAACCAGAAGGTCGTGGAGCGTGCCCCCGCGCCATATCTGGACGACGCCCAGCGCCGGGAGCTATCGGCCCAGGCGCTGAAGCTTGCCAGGGCGACCGACTACATCGGCGCCGGCACGGTCGAGTTCCTGATGGATGCCGACACCGGAAAGTTCTACTTCATCGAGGTCAATCCGCGCATCCAGGTCGAGCACACGGTGACCGAGGAGGTCACCGGTATCGACATCGTCAAAGCGCAGATCCACATCCTTGACGGTTTCGCAATAGGCACGCCCGAATCCGGCGTGCCGCCGCAGGACGAGATCAGGCTGAACGGCAACGCGCTGCAATGCCGGATCACCACCGAGGACCCGGAGCAGAACTTCATCCCCGACTATGGGCGCATCACCGCTTATCGTGGCGCGACGGGCTTCGGCATAAGGCTGGACGGCGGCACCGCCTATTCGGGCGCCGTCATCACACGCTACTACGATCCGCTCCTCGAAAAGGTCACTGCTTGGGCGCCGACCGCTCGCGAGGCGATCGCCCGCATGCACCGCGCCTTGCGGGAGTTCCGCATCCGCGGCGTCGCCACCAACCTGACCTTCCTCGAGGCGATCATCACGCACCCGAAATTCCGGGCGAACGACTATACAACGCGCTTCATAGACGAGACGCCGGAACTGTTCACGCGGGTGAAGCGGCAGGATCGCGCCACCAAGTTGTTGAACTACCTCGCCGACGTGACGGTCAACGGACACCCCGAGACGCGCGGCCGGCCGAAGCCCAAGGCCGACGCCGCCCCGCCCGTCATTCCCTGGTTCACCGGCCCGGTTCCCAATGGCACCCGGCAGAGGTTGGACGCGCTAGGGCCGGAGAAATTCGCCGTCTGGCTGCGCCAGCAAAAACAGGTGATGATCACGGATACCACCATGCGCGACGGCCACCAATCGCTTTTGGCCACGCGGATGCGCACCCATGACATCGTGGCCATCGCCGGCACCTATGCGCGTGCTCTGCCGCAGCTTCTGTCGCTGGAATGCTGGGGCGGCGCCACCTTCGACGTCGCCATGCGCTTTTTGACAGAAGACCCGTGGGAGCGGCTGGCCCTCATCCGCGAAAAGGCGCCCAACATCCTGTTGCAGATGTTGCTGAGGGGCGCGAACGGCGTCGGCTATACCAATTATCCCGACAATGTCGTGCGCCACTTCGTCAAACAAGCAGCGGCCGGCGGTATCGACCTCTTCCGCGTCTTCGACTGTCTGAACTGGGTCGAAAACATGCGCGTCGCCATGGACGCGGTCGGCGCCGAGAACAAGCTGGTCGAGGCCGCCATATGCTACACAGGCGACATCCTGGATCCGACGCGCGCCAAATACGACCTGAAATACTATGCCGGTCTGACCAAGGAACTGGAGGCTGCCGGCGCCCATATCATAGCGGTCAAGGACATGGCAGGGCTGCTCAAGCCCGCCGCGGCGCGCGTGCTGTTCAAGGCCTTGCGCGAGGAGACCGACCTTCCCATCCATTTCCACACGCATGACACGTCGGGGATCGCCGGTGCCACCGTGCTCGCCGCGATCGAGGCCGGCGTCGATGCGGTCGACGCGGCCATGGACGCGCTTTCCGGCAACACCTCGCAGCCCTGTCTTGGCTCGATCGTCGAGGCGCTGAAGGGAAGCGACCGCGATCCGGGCCTCGACCCGGAATGGATCCGCAGGATCTCCTTTTACTGGGAGGCCGTGCGCAACCAGTACGCCGCGTTCGAGAGTGACCTGAAAGGACCCGCTTCCGAGGTTTATCTGCACGAGATGCCTGGCGGCCAGTTCACCAACCTGAAGGAACAGGCGCGCTCGCTCGGGCTGGAGACGCGATGGCACGAGGTGGCCAAAGCCTACCAGGACGTCAACCGGATGTTCGGCGACATCGTCAAGGTGACGCCGTCCTCCAAGGTGGTGGGCGACATGGCGTTGATGATGGTGAGTCAGGATATGACCGTCGCCGACGTCGAGGACCCGGCGCGCGACATCGCCTTCCCGGACTCCGTCGTCGCCATGCTGCGCGGCGATCTAGGCCAGCCACCGGGCGGGTGGCCGAAGGCGTTGCAGAAGAAGGTCCTGAAAGGCGCCGAGCCGATCGTGGTCCGCCCTGGCTCCCTGCTTGCGGCCGCCGACCTTGCCTCGAAACGGGCCGAGGCGGAGGGACAGGCCGGGCGTGCGCTCAGCGAATTCGAGTTCGCGTCCTGGCTGATGTATCCGAAGGTCTTCTCCGACTTCGCTGCCGCCACCGCCGAATACGGCCCGGTCTCCGTGCTGCCCACGCCGGTGTATTTCTACGGCATGGCGCCGGAGGACGAGATTTTCGTCGATATCGAGAAGGGTAAGACGCTGGTTATCCGCTGTCTGGCGCTCGGCGATGTCGACGAAAAGGGCATGGCGACGGTATTCTTCGAACTGAACGGCCAGCCGCGCCGGGTCAAGGTACCGGATCGTGCCCACGGCGCGTCTGCGTCGCGCGAGCGGCGCAAGGCGGAGCCCGGCAACGAGGCCCATGTCGGCGCACCCATGCCGGGGGTCGTCTCCTCGCTCGCCGTCCTCGGCGGCCAGAAGGTCGCAGCGGGCGACGTACTGCTCTCGATAGAGGCGATGAAGATGGAAACGGCGCTGCACGCCGAGCGCGACGGTACGATCGCCGAGGTGCTGGTGAGGGCAGGCGACCAGATCGACGCCAAGGATCTGCTGGTCGTCTATGGATGAACGCACATGGCGGATGCCGGGCCAGTCAATTGAAGCGTCCAGGCGCCTGCCGCACCGCTTTCGCGCGCGGAGAAGAAGGGCAGCAGTGGGCGTGGTCCAATGCGAAATCCGGGCATTGGTCTTGATATCGAATTAAATCGATTTAGCTTCACGGCATGAATTTTCGGGACGCCCATGCTGATACTTCGCGGTTTGCAGTCTTGCGCGGCCGCTGGTCCGTCGCCGCGATCTTCCTAGTTAACGGATTTCTGATCGGAAGCTGGGCTCCGCAAATCCCCGGCTTCCTTGCCCGGCTCCAGATCACGGAATTTACGCTCGGGCTGCTGATTCTCCTCTTCGGACTCGGAGCGCTGTCGGCGATGCCCTGGTGCGGCGCGCTGATCGGGCGCTTGGGCTCGCGCCGGGTCATCCATCTATTCGGCGCGGTCGCCGTGTTCGGCCTGCTCCTCATCGTGCTGGCGCCCGACGTGCCGCTCGCCGCGTTGGCCCTGTTCCTCTTCGGCGCAACGGTCGGCGGCATGGACGTCGCCATGAACGCCAACGCGGTCGAGGTCGAGCGCAGGCTCAGGCGCGCGGTGATGTCGTCTTCGCACGGCTTCTGGAGCCTGGGCGGCTTCGCTGGCGGCGGCCTTGGCGGGCTCGTCATCAAGGATGGCGGGGCGGTGCCGCATGCGATCGTCGTGACGGTGCTGGCGCTTGCCGTCTTCATGGCGGCGGCGCGGGGTCTGATCACGGAAACGAGGCCTGCGATCCGGCAGAAATTCCGCCTCGCCCTGCCCAGGAGCCCGACCATCTATCTCGTCGGCATCATGGCGCTGTTCTCGATGATCCCCGAGGGTGCGGTGCTCGACTGGGCGGCCCTCTACCTGAAGCAGGAGCTCGGCGCCGGCATCGCCACGGCCGGTCTCGCCTTCGCGGCTTTTTCCGGCACGATGGCGCTGATGCGCTTTGCCGGCGACGCTGTTCGCAACCGCTTTGGAGCGGTGGCGACGTTGCGCGTTTCGGCGCTGGTAGCGGCGACCGGCATGCTCGTTGGCGGGTTAGCCCCGAGCGCCTGGGTCGCGATCCTTGCCTTCGCCCTTTCCGGTTTCGGCATTGCCAATATGGTGCCCATCGCGTTCTCGGCGGCAGGCAACCAGCCCGGCCTATCGCCTGGCGCGGGCCTCAGCACGGTGACGATGATGGGGTATTCGGGCATCCTGCTCGCGCCGTCGGTGATCGGTTTTATCGGCCAGCATGTCGGATTCTCGCCGGCCTTCGTCGGCGTGTCGGGGCTGCTCGTCATCGTATTCCTGATGGCCGGACTTGGCCGAGCGGCCGACATGCCGGCTCATACATCCGCATAGCGCTTCAACTCGGTATGCAGGAAATCGACGACAAGGCGGATGCGCGCAGAGGTGCGCACGTCGCGATGCATGGCAAGCCAGACAGGCAATTTAGGCAGGGTCAGATCCGGCAGGATCATCTCGACCAGCGGATCGGCCAGGGCGAGCGGACGCTGCCCGAAACCGATGCCATTGCCGGCGCGCACCGCCTCCCAGCCAACGATCTGGTTGTCGGTGCGGAAGCGGAAGGCGTGCCGGTCGATCTTCAGGCCGAAGGCGCCGAAGGCGTCGATCATGCTGCCGTCCCGGTCGAAGCCGATCATGTCGTATTGCGGTAGTTCCCGGAAGGAAGTCGGGCGGCCACGCTGATCGAGATATGACGCCGCAGCACAGGCGCAGAGCGGAATGTCGGTCACCTTGCGCGCGATCAGGTCCTGCTGCGCCGGCTCGACCATGCGGATGGCGATATCGGCGTCGCGGCGCAGAAGGTTCTCCACCCTGTTGCTGGCGACGATCTCCACTTCGATCGCCGGCTCTATCTCGCCTAGCCTCGCCATGATCGGCGGCAGGACATAGGCTGCGACCACCTCGCTCGCGGCGATGCGCACGGTGCCGGATACCTGCTCCGTCGATGCGCCGAGCGCGGCGCGCATGAAGGCATTGGCGCGGTCCGACATTTCCTCGGCCCTGGCGAGAAGCGCCAGCCCGTCATCGGTCAGATCATAGCCGGCGCGGCCGCGCCGGAAGAGCTTGAGCCCGAGCGCCCGTTCCAGCCCCGCCACATGGCGGCCAAGCGTCGGCTGGCTACTGCCCAGTTCCCGGGCCGCGGCCGACAGGCTACCGGTCTGCGCGACGGCAACGAAGCTGCGGATCAGGTTCCAGTCGACCTCATTGATATTCATAATCGATTATCTGTACCTCACTTTTAAGCAATTTCCATTCATAGGAGAAGAAACGATATTCCATGCGTTAACGCAAGCATGGAGATATCCAATGACCAAGATCGCTGTTCTCGGGGCCCGCGGCCGAGTAGGCCGTGCCGTCGCCAAAGCCTTCGTCGACGCCGGATACGAAGTCGTCGGCGTCACGCGCGACGGAAAGCTACCGGAGGAACTTGCCGGCGTGGAGGGCGTCGTCGCCGACGCGCTCGACCAACGGTCTTTGACCGAGGCGACAAGGGGCGCGGATATCGTCTTCAACGGTCTCAATCCGATCTATTCGGACTGGAGCACCTGCATGCCGATGGCCGAAAACGTGATGGCCGCCTGCGCATGGAATCGCGCGCTGCACCTCTTCCCCGGCACGGTCTACAATTTCGGCTCGCCGATGCCGCCGGTACTGACCGAGGAGACGGCCTGGCGGCCGACCACGGAGAAGGGCCACATCCGTGTCGCGATGGAGGAACTATTTCGGAGCGAGGCCGAGGCGGGAAGGGTACGCACCGCCATCCTGCGCGCCGGCGATTTCTTCGGCGGCAAGGGAACGGGCGCCTGGTTCGATCTGGTGGTGGCGTCGAAAATCGCGAAGGGTATCTATACCGCCCCCGGCAAGGTAGATCTCATCCACGAATGGGCCTATCTGCCGGACCTCGCTGCAGGCTTCGTGGCGCTGGTGGAGAACCGGGAGCAACTCGGGGCCTTCGAGAACCTCAATTTCGCCAACCATGCCGTCACCGACCTGCAAATGAAGATGGCCGCGCAGCAAGCATTGGACGAATGTCTGGAACTGGCCTCGATGCCCTGGTGGGTGCTGCGGCTGGGCAGCCCCTACAACGCAAACTGGAGGGCCATCGTGTCGATGTCCTACCTGCGATTCCAACCGCATCGGCTGGCGCCGGGAAAGCTTGCCTCGATCATCGGCGACGTTCCCTACACGCCGCTGGTAGACGCCGTCGCCGGCGCCATGGCCGATCTCGGCATCGTACCGACGAAGAAAAGGCTCGCCGCGTGACCGGCGGCGAGCCTTGCCGACCGTTGCAGTGCCGGGCGGCGCGTTACACCCGGCCGAGAAGCACCAGGATGATGATGATCACCAGAATCACGCCGACGATGCCGGAAGGGCCGTAGCCCCAGCCGCGGGAATATGGCCAGCTCGGCACCGCGCCGAGGAGAATAAGGATCAGAATGATGATCAGTATCGTGCCGAGTGTCATCGATATCCCCTTCGAAAACAGAAATCACGGCACGATAATGCGCGACGGGGCGTCGCAGTTCCCTGAGGGCGCGACGCGGCGAGTTCTCCGCGCTCGTAAGTTACTGAAAGGGCGGCTTTTCCGTGCCGCCCTTTGCTTTGCCTTGCCCTACTCCGCCGCCTTCGGAAATGCGGGCATGTCCTCATCGCCGATGACCGGCACCGGCGTGTCTTCGGGCGACCGAACATTGGTTGCCTTGCGGCGGAACAACCGGGCGAAGAAGCCACGGCGCCGCTGCTTCGGCGCACCGCGGGTGAAGATCATCAGTGCCGAAGGTGTCACGATCAGGGTCAGAACCGTCGAGAAGGCCAGGCCGAAGACGATGGCGCTCGACAACGATATCCACCATTGGGTGGACGGTGCGCCGAACGTCGTCTCGTGGTTCAGCAGTTCCAGGTTGACGCCAAAGGCGATCGGCAGCACGCCGAGAATGGCGGTGATCGCCGTCAGCACCACCGGTCGCGCCCGCTCCCGGCATGTCTGAAGGATTGCGTCGAGCTTCTCCCAGCCCTCGTGCCGCAGCCGATCGTAAGTGTCGATCAGCACAATGTTATTGTTCACCACGACGCCGGCGAGCGCGATGACTCCGATGCCGGTCATGACCACGCCGAAAGGCTGGCCCATGACGATCAGGCCGAGGAACACCCCGATCGTCGACATGACGACGGCAGAGAGAACCAGCCAAACGCTGGTGAAATTGTTGAACTGCGCCAGAAGCACGATGAAGATCAGAAACATCGCCGCGCCAAACGCCTTGCCGAGGAAGGCGCTCGCCTTGTCGCGCTCCTCGTCGGAACCGGCGAGCTTCCAATGGGTGTTGCCGAGATCCATCTTGGCCAGGTTCTGCGTCACCTTCTGCTGAACATCGGCGACCTGCACGCCCTCGCGCACGTTCGCCTGGACGGTGACGGTCCGCTGTCCGTCGATGCGGTTCAGGATACCGATCTTGCGCGCCGCGTCACGTGTGACGAAGTTCGAGATCGGCACCGAGCCCTGGGCCGTCTCGATGCGCAATTCGTCGAGCGTGGCGAGGGTGCGCCGGTTCTCGGGTAGCCTTAACCTTATGTCCACAGAATCGTCCGCATCGGCCGGCCGGTATTCCGACAGTTTGAGACCGTCGGTGACGAGCTGGACCACGCTGCCGACCGTCGCCGGGCTGACGCCGTATTGCGCCGCCTTGCCCCGATCGACGTTGATCTCCCAGTCGATTCCGGGGGGCGAGAGCCCGTTGTCGATATCGACGACGTTCGGGATGGTCGCCAGCATGGCAGCGACCTTCCTCGCCTGATCGTCGATGCCGGCGGGATCCTGCGCGGAGAGCCTGACCTGTATCGCCTTGCCGGTCGGTGGGCCCGCCTGCGGCACCTGCACTTCGACATCGGCGCCGGGGATGCCCTTCATGGCGGTGCGCAGATCGGCGAGGATGTCGTTGGCCGGCTTGCGCTCGCGCCAGTCGATGAACTCGTACTGGATGACGCCGATGACGTCCTCGGCGACGTCGCTGGCGCTGCCCGTTGCCTTGCCGACGCGCGTATAGACCGTCTTGATACCGGGCCAGCCCAGGATGCGCTTCTCCGCCTTGGTGACGATCGCGTCCTTCTCGGCGAGCGACAGGTTGCCGCGCGCGTGGACGTAAAGAAGGCCATAGTCCGGCTCGACGTTGGGGAAGAACTCGACGCCCTTTCCCTCTTGGAAATAGGCGACCGGAACGGCGACCAAGAGCGCTACGCCAAGCGCCAGCACCGTCTTGGGATGCTTCACCGCGCGCTTGACCAGCG
>JBQCFA010000109.1:0-14792 GCA_051959695.1 Rhizobiaceae bacterium | reverse complement strand
ACCATCCAAACGAACATCAGGACGAGCGCCAACACGACTAAAGCAAGCGACGTCTTGTTTTTGCGGCAATAGGCCGCCAGAGATCGATAGTCGGCAAAACAGCTTATCGTGAGCGGCAACAATGTGGCGACAACCGAAACTGCGCACGCATTGGAGTGTGCGAGCAAGGGAACAAAGTTGGACGTGGCGAAATAAGGGAAAAGGTGGGTCAGCAACCTGCTTTCCTGCAAACCTCCACCCTGCGACAACCGACTGCCTGGGTAGACGGTGTTTCCCATTAGGGCGATCAAGTCACCAAAGTAGAGGTAAAATGTCAGGCCGAGGCAAATTGCCGTCGCGAGGCCGAGGACAATATTGCCTATCGACAAAACATCTCGGCGATAGGCAATCAACAGCACAAACAAGACGAATGTCGCCGGAATTATGAATGGAGGATATACAAGGCCGAAGATCCAGACTCCACTTGCCCAGAAAAGCAGGGGTGCCTTCCAAACCGGCCGCAGCGGAAGCAAGAAAACGATCAGTGGCCATGGCGCGAAGGAAAATGTGGGCGCATTCGATGTCCACCAGACCTGGACAAAATGCGAGAAGAACAAGATCGTCGAGCCAAGCGAGGCGACCAGCACAGAGGCACCAAGCTGGCGCAGCAATATGGCGTAGCCGGCGAGGAATGCGGCCCAAAGGACAGTAAAATACAAGGAGTAGGCGTAGGCCGGCGGCAACACCCAAAACGCCCACAGTTGCGGCTTGAATATCAGAGACCAGTCGAGGATGGGCAGCGCCCAAAAGCCGCGTAGGGTCTCATGATAGGGGGATATCTGGTCGACCGTCGAAAAGTGTCCTCTCACCGCAATCTGGAAAAGAGGCGTCAATGTGCGCCACTCGTCAGAGCGGATCGGCTTTGCCGAGCCAAGCCACGGGGATATGTGGGTGCCAAGCAATCTCAGGCCGACGGCATAGTGCGACGGGGTGAGGCACAAGCCAACATATACAATCGCGATCACAGCCAAGAAAACTGACAACACGCGAGTTTGCCGAATTTCACTGTTCATCATTTCGGTGTCGTCACGTCCGCGCATTTTTCCTTCAGCTTAGCCGATTCGCGGTTCGATGAAGCAAGCCGGAGCCATTGCTGCATCGGGTTGGAAATCACCACTTCGCCGCGCCTTGGCTCCACAGACCGAAATACGGACAGCCGATCACGTCTGCACGAGCGCGAACCAGATCGACCATTTCGGGCCGTTCGAAGCGAACTGCGCCGCAGAGCGTCCAAGTAAACAGTACTTTGTAGTCGTTCCTGTCGGCCCGGATTATGACGCTGCTGCCAGGGGGCATAGACCGTGGAAACATCTTCCAAAGTCCGGGATCGAGAGCGGCAACTGAAGTATATTTCGAAGCCTTCGCCTCCAGCGCCGCGGGGTCGTTCTTCTGCATCTCAACCACGGAATCCGCCACCTTGTGGAGATAGTCGACCGCCACCGGCACCAGCGGCGCGGCCTGGTTGTATTGCCGCATCAGTGTCGCGGCAACCGCGCTCTCGGGCTTGAAGTGAAATCCGAACGTCATGGTCGCGGCCGTTGCCGCGCCGCCCAGGATCGCGCCTGCGACTAGGCCCGACAACAGCCGCCGCGCGCCGCCTGGGCGCCGGCCGCCGCCCGTCTCCGTTTCCTGCCCCTTCGCATGGGAGGCTTCGACCTCGTCGATTACCTGATCCAGTTCCGCCATGATCGCGGGCTCGTCATTCGTGGCCTTGCGCAGCGAGGCGCGGGCGGCCGAGTACACTTCCACCCTTTCGCCGAAAGAGGCCGCCCTGCGGTCCTCGATTATTTTTCTTATCGCCTGCCCCATCTTTTCGCGATTCACGGCAACCCCCAGTTGTTCAGGCCGCCCTATCATAGAAGCCGGGACAAAAAAACCGTTGAAAGGGCGTCGTGTCCGGGGTCAGAAGGAGCCGACAGGCCGGTCACGACGGAACCGGCGGCGAAGGGATGGTAGGCGATGTTGCTGCCGATCATACTGGCGGGGGGCTCGGGCACGCGGCTTTGGCCGCTGTCGCGGGAACTTTTCCCCAAGCAGTTCCATGCGCTGACCGGCAATTTGACGATGCTGCAGGAGACGATCGCGCGGCTTAAGGGTCTCGAATGCGCCGATCCGCTCGTCATCTGCAACGAGGAACATCGCTTCATCGCCGCCGAGCAGCTCCGCCAGGTCGGGGAGGAGGGCGCGACGCTCCTGCTCGAGCCGGTGGCGCGTAACACCGCGCCGGCGATCGCGCTCGCCGCGCTGCATGCCGTCCGTGCCGGGGACGATCCGCTGCTTCTCGTCCTCGCGGCTGACCATCTCGTCCGCCACGCCGACCGCTTCCGCGAGAGCGTCGGCAAGGCCGTGGCGCTCGCCGAGGAAGGCAGGCTGGTCGTCTTCGGGGTGACGCCCGACCGGCCCGAGGCGGGCTACGGCTACATCCGGCGCGGCGCGGCGCTCGGCGAGAACGGTTTCGTCGTCGACCGCTTCGAGGAGAAGCCGGATCGCGCGCGGGCCGAGAATTATCTGGCCGAAGGCGGTTACTACTGGAACAGCGGCATGTTTCTTTTCCGCGCGAGCGTGTTCCTGGCCGAGCTGAAGCGGTTTCGGCCTGAAATCCTGTCAGCCTGCGAGGAAGCGATCGCCGCCGCCACCGAAGACATGGATTTCGTGCGCGTCGATGCGGAACGTTTCGCCGCCTGTCCGGCGGAGTCCATAGACTACGCCGTCATGGAGAAGACCGACGCGGCCGCCATGGTGCCGCTCGACGCCGGCTGGAGCGATATCGGCTCCTGGTCGGCCCTGCTTGACGCCGGCGAAACGGACGATGCGGGCAATGCCCTGGCGGGAGACGTCGTTGCCCTCGACTCTACGGGCATGCTGGTGCGCGCCGACAGCCGGCTCGTCGCGGTCGTCGGCGTCGCCGACCTCGTCGTCGTCGAGACCAAGGACGCGGTCCTCGTCGCGCACAGGGATCGCGTCCAGGAGGTGAAGGAAGTGGTTGACCGCATCCGCAAGCTCGGCCGCGGCGAGCATGTCAACCATCGCGAGGTCTACCGGCCCTGGGGGCACTATGATTCGGTCGATTCCGGCGAGCGCCATCTGGTCAAGCGCATTACGGTGAAGCCCGGCGCCAAGCTGTCGGTGCAGATGCACCATCATCGGGCCGAGCACTGGATCGTGGTGCGCGGCACGGCCAAGGTGCAGAAGGGGGACGAGACGATCATGCTGGGCGAGAACCAGTCGACCTATATCGCCCTCGGCGAAATCCACGCGCTCGAGAATCCGGGAAAGACCCCGCTCGAAATCATCGAGGTCCAGTCGGGTTCCTACCTGAGCGAGGAGGACATCGTTCGCTTTGAGGATCGCTACGGCCGCAAATAGCAGCCGGCCTCCGGTTCACTCCTGCCAGCGGCGCACCCGCTCCAGCGCTCCCGCCATGAGCGCCCGGGCCCGCGCGGGGGTCGCCGCCTCGGCGTAGCAGCGCATTTCCGGCGCATTGCCGGACGGCCTCAGATGCACGATCTCGCCGGTAGCGAGGGTTGCGCGCACGCCGTCGGTCCGGTCCACCGAGGCCACCGCGCCGAACGGCGAGAGGAATTGCGCGAGTGCGCCGTTCCCGCCCGACAAATGGTCCATCAGCGCCTGCGACCGTTCCGTCGCGAAGTGTTCCAGCCGGTCGCTGGCGCAAACCGGCAATGCCCACTGGGCCGCAAGTGCGGACAAGCTCATTTCCTCTCGCCGCGCCGATTGCAGCACGGCGAGGATGGGCAGCATCGCGTCGCGCGTCGGCAAGGCCGTGCCGCCGATGCCGTCCCGATCGAAGGCGGAACCGAGGATGAAGCCGCCATTGGCCTCGAAGCCGCAGACGGTCGCGCCGTCTTTCGCCGCCTGCTGCATCGCCGCGATCACGAAGGGCGAGCCGACCTTAGTGCGCACGACCTCGAATCCGAGACCGGAACGGATGCCGGAATTGGAGGTCACCGGCGTGACGACGACATCAGCGCCCACCATCCGCGCCGTGATCAGGCCCACGACGTCGCCGCGCAACTGGGTGCCGGCCTCGTCGGCGATCAGGGGCCGGTCGCCGTCGCCGTCGGTCGACACGATCGCGTCGAGCCGGTGTTCGGCGGCCCATCGGGCGAATGCGTCGAGCGTCTCCTCGGGAACCGCCTCCGTGTCGACCGCGACGAAATACGGGGTCCGCGCGAGTGGCACGACGCTGGCGCCGATGGACGCGAGGAGGTCGGCCAGGATGTCGCGCGCCACCGAACTGTGCTCGTAGACGCCGATCCGCATGCCCGAAAGGGCGTTTTGCGTCGCCATGCGCCTGCCGCGGTCGCGATACCATCCGACCGCCTTCGCCTCTTCGCGGATGGCGCCGCCGCAGCGTGCGGCCTGGCCGGGATCGAAATCGGCCGCCTCGACCATGGCGGTCATGGCCGCTTCGTCCTCCTTGCCGATCTCCGCGCCGGGCAGGAAGAATTTTATGCCGTTGCGGTCGGCCGGGTTGTGGGAGCCGGTCACCATCAGCGCGGCGCCGCCGTTCGCCCAGTCGTAACCCGCCAGCGCGGGCGTTGGCAGCTCCCCACAATCGACGACGTTCAGCCCCGCTTCGGCAATGGAATCGGCGCAGAGGGCCGAAATCGCCGGGCTGCTGTCGCGCAGGTCGCGACCGATGTAGATGCGGTCGCCCGCACGCGCCGCGCCGGTTTCGAACAGGCGGCGGGCGAATGCTCTGGTGTATCCCGCCGTCCGTGATCCCAGCAGGTCCGATGCCAGTCCGCGAAGTCCGCTCGTGCCGAATTTCATGTGCAATCCCTGTTCGTCGGGACAGGATAGCAAACTTCCTCTTCATCGCGTATCGGCGAGGAGGCGGTGCTTTCTAGGCTTTCCGGATGAGGCGGAACGGCCGCTTGGGTCAGGTCGCGTTCCGGCGGGAGAGCGCGTCCTCCCACCGCAGGGCGTCGCTGACGATAAGGTCTAGATCGTTGCGGCTCGGGGTCCAGCCGAGTTCGCGTTGCGCCAGTTCCGAGTTGGCGACGATCGAAGGTGGATCGCCCGGTCGCCGCCCGGCCATCTCCACGTCCAGCTCGCCCCCATGCACCCTGCGCACGCTGTCGACGACCTCAAGCACCGAGTAGCCGTGCCCGTAGCCGCAGTTCGCCGCCAGGCTGCCGCCGCCGCCGCGCAGTCGCTGAAGGGCCAGTCGATGCGCCGCCGCAAGGTCACTGACGTGGATATAGTCGCGCACGCAGGTGCCGTCGGGCGTCGGGTAGTCCGTCCCGAACACCTGCAACTTCTCCCTCTTTCCGAGCGCCGCCTCGCAGGCGACCTTGATCAGGTGCGTCGCGCCCTTCGTCGACTGTCCCGTCCGCCCCCTGGGGTCGGCTCCGGCGACGTTGAAATAGCGTAGTGCGGTATAGCGGAAATCCGGAAACGCCGCCGCGGCGTCGCCCAGCATCCACTCGGTCATCAGCTTCGACCTGCCGTAGGGAGATTCCGGTGCCAGCCTGGCGTCCTCGCGCACCGGCTCCAGCCCCGCCGCGCCATAGACGGCGGCGGTCGAGGAAAAGATGAAATGGCGCACGCCGAGGCGAATGGCCATGTCGATCAGCGTCCGGCTCTTGCAGGTGTTGTTCTCATAGTAGCCGAGCGGATCGGCGACGGATTCGGGCACCACGATCGACCCGGCGAAATGGATCACAGCATCGACGCCGTGCTCGCGGATGACCTGTTCGAGCAGCCCGCGATCACCGATGTCGCCGACGACAAGCTTCGCCTCGGGCGCCACAGCCCAGTCGAATCCGGTCGAGAGCCGGTCGATCACCACGACTTCCTCGCCGGCATCGCACAGTTCCCAGACCATATGGCTGCCGATATAGCCGGCGCCGCCCGTCACGAGCACGCTCATCGCCTATCCCTCGAAATTCACCCGCGCGCTATTTGATGGAGATTCGGGTGCAAAACAAGGCGGGGCGGGCAATGGGGGATGCGCGGCCGCTGGCGTTTCGGCAACCGGCCGCGTGGCGCCGAACGAAACGTTTCAATATTTGCACTGGAGAAGACTCAAGGATAATCATTGCCTCGCGGCAACGGGCGGCCCCGATCTACGACCCTGTCCGGTTCCGCCCCCAGGTTTCAACATACGCGGCGGGTCTCCGGTCTGGGGCTGCCGCCGCAAAGAGGCATCGATCATGAAGAATGGAACGGCGCGGCGGCGATTGCGCTCGCAGGAATGGTTCGACAATCCCGACGATCCGGGAATGACGGCGCTTTATCTCGAGCGTTACCTGAACTACGGCCTGACACGGGCGGAGCTCCAGTCCGGCAAGCCGATCATCGGAATCGCGCAGACCGGCTCCGATCTATCGCCCTGCAACAGGCATCATCTGGAACTGGCCAAGCGCGTGCGCGAGGGTATCGCCGCCGCGGGTGGCATCGCTTTCGAATTCCCTTGCCATCCCATCCAGGAGACGGGCAAGCGTCCGACCGCCGCACTCGATCGAAATCTGGCTTATCTGTCGCTGGTCGAAGTGCTCTACGGCTACCCACTCGACGGCGTCGTCCTCATGATCGGATGCGACAAGACCACGCCGGCCTTGCTGATGGCCGCGGCGACGGTGAACATTCCGGCGATCGCCCTGTCGGTAGGACCGATGCTCAACGGCTGGCACAAGGGAGAGCGAACCGGCTCGGGAACGATCGTCTGGAAGTCGCGCGAGCGGTTGGCCGCCGGCGAGATCGACTACGAGGAATTCATCGAGACTGTCGCGTCCTCCGCGCCCTCGACCGGTTATTGCAACACGATGGGCACCGCGACCACGATGAACTCACTGGCGGAGGCGCTCGGCATGCAATTGCCTGGCTCGGCGGCGATCCCCGCGCCTTATCGCGAACGCGGCCAGATGTCCTACGCAACGGGAAGACGCATCGTCGCCATGGTGGAGGAGGATCTGAAACCGTCGGACATCATGACGCGCGAAGCCTTTGAGAACGCCATCGTCGTCAATTCGGCTATCGGCGGTTCGACCAACGCCCCTATCCACCTCAACGCGATCGCCCGCCATCTCGGCGTGCCGCTCGACAATGACGATTGGCAGGCGGTCGGCCACAAGATTCCCCTGCTGGTGAACCTGCAGCCGGCGGGCGAATATCTGGGCGAGGATTACTGCCACGCCGGCGGCGTTCCGGCCGTTGTCATGGAACTGATGAAGGCTGGCCTGCTGCCGCATCCCGAAGCCCTGACCGCCAACGGCGCGACCATCGGCGAGAATTGCGCGAAGGTGGAGAACCTCGACCACAAGGTCATCCGGACGGTGGCCGACCCGTTGGTGAAAAGCGCCGGCTTCATCAATCTTAAGGGTAACCTTTTTGACAGCGCTATCATGAAGACGAGCGTGATCTCGGACGAGTTCCGTAAGCGCTACCTGTCGAACCCGGACGACCCCGAGGCGTTCGAAGGCAAGGCCGTCGTTTTCGACGGCCCGGAGGACTATCACAAGCGCATAGAGGACCCGGCACTCGGCATTGACGAGCATACTGTCCTGTTCATGCGCGGCGCCGGACCAGTCGGCTATCCGGGCGGTGCCGAGGTCGTCAACATGCAGCCGCCGGCCAGCCTGATCAAGAAAGGCATCCACGCGCTGCCATGCATCGGTGACGGGCGGCAATCCGGCACGTCCGGTTCGCCTTCGATCCTGAACGCTTCGCCCGAAGCTGCCACCGGAGGCGGCCTTGCGCTTCTCAAGACCGGCGATCGCGTCCGCATCGATCTCCGCAAGGGCACGGCCGATATCCTCGCCGACGATGCCGAGCTCGACCGGCGGCGAGAGGAACTGAAGAAGGCCGGGGGTTATCACTATCCCGCGCATCAGACTCCGTGGCAGGAGATCCAGCGCGGCATGGTCGACGAACTGTCCGCCGGCATGATCCTCAAGCCGGCCGCCAAATACCGCCATATCGCCCAGGAAAAGGGGATCCCACGCAACAACCACTGAGAACGAGCGCTTGGCCGGGAAGCCGGCAATCTCCTGCGGCGTGGTTGTGGTCCGACTTAGTCGCGCGTTCTGCGCGTGAAGCGGCCACTCCACGTGCTTTGGCCCAATGAATCATGCGGGATAATACGAGTCAGGCCTTCTATTCGCCCACGTCTCCATCTATCAAAGGGCAGGGTGACGGGAAATGACGGGCAGGGGTGCAGAGGAGCCTTTGGTCTTGTAGATGCTCTCACCCGTGGTCATCCTTTCAAATCTTCGCCCGCGTCTTCGCCGCCTGGTCATCATGGTGATGGATATCGTCATGGTGGTGGCCTCGGTGCCGCTCAGCCTTCTGCTTTCCAACTCGTACCTGTCCTTCAACCCGCTTTCTTCCTATGGAATGGTCGCATGGGCTTCGATTGGCGTGGCGGGCCATCTGTTCTTCAGGTCGAGCGGCCTCTACAGGATGATGTGGCGTTTCGCGTCGACGCCGGATTTCTTCGGCATCATAAGAAACTGTGCCCTGCTCACGATTTGCCTCTACTGCGTTACGGTTCTGATCCGCTCGATCCATCCGATCACGGGATTGAACGAGCGCGAATTCATCATCTTCTTTTTCGTCACCTTCACCTTCATCTCGGCTCCGCGCCTTCTCTATCGCTATCTGAGGGAGGGGGCGGTCTGGGCCCATGGCGACGGCAAGGCGCGCGGCGCGGAAGGCAAGAGGGGCCTCTTTCTCGGGTCGCTCGAGGAAGCGGACGTTATCATCAGCTATACGCGCGCCAACCTCCACGATGCGACTCGCATCATCGGCATCATGACAAATGACCGGCAGGCGATCGTCGGCGCCAATATCCAGGGGGTTCCGATTGTCAGCGAGGCCTATCGCGCGCCGCAGAGCCTGGATGAATATTTCAAGGATACCGAGGGCGTCGACGTGGTCATCTTCGGCCACGGCGCGGAGAAGACCTTTCCCTATTTCCCGGAATTGGTGCGGATCGCCCGCAGGGGCGGTGCGGTGGTCGAGCAATTCACGGGCCTCTCTCATTTGCGGCGCAGCGGTAAGTTCATGCTGGAAAAGGTGGAGATGGAGACCATCCTGCGCCGATCGACAGTGTCGGCGGATCATGAGCGGCTGGCCACATTCCTGAAAGGCAAGCGGGTTCTGGTGACCGGCGGCGCGGGTTCCATCGGGCGGGTACTCGTGAAGCGCGCGCTCGACCTCGGCGCCGAGATGGTGCTGGCAGCCGACAATTCGGAGTTCAATATCTTCTCGTTGCAGCGCGACCATATTCCGGCGGAGGACCTGCCCCGCGTGATCCTGCGCATCCTCGATGTTGGCGACAAGCGGCAATTCTCGTCGGTGGTCAGGGATTTCCGCCCCGACATCATTTTCCATGCCGCCGCGCTCAAGCATGTGCCGCTGCTCGAGGAGAACTGGGAATCGGCGATCAAGACAAACGTATTCGGCACCCTGAATTGCGTCGAGGTCGCCGTCGAATGCTCCGTCCCGCAATTCGTCCTCATCTCTAGCGACAAGGCTGCCGATCCGACATCGATCCTCGGGCTCACGAAATCGGTGGCCGAGCAGATAACGAACGGCATGCATTTCGAATTATCCGGAGATGCGGCAGCGGAGCGGCGAACGAACCTGATCGCCGTTCGCTTCGGCAACGTGTTCGGCAGCGACGGTTCGGTATCGACGATATTTCAGGCCCAGATCGATGCCGGCGGTCCGGTGACGATTACCGACCCCTCGATGACCCGTTACCTGATGACCATCGGCGAGGCTGTGGATCTCGTCATCATGTCGGCCGCGGTGTCGGCGACGGAGCGCTACTCCGAGAGCCATGGCATATACATGCTCGACATGGGCGATCCGGTGTCGATCCTAACGGTCGCAGAAACCATGATCCGCCTTGCCGGCAAGAAGCCGCGGCAGGACATCGACATCGTCGTCACCGGCAGGCGACCCGGCGAAAAGCTGCATGAAGCGCTGTATGCGCCCGGCGAGGAGATGGTTGGCGTCGACGCCCCGAGCATTTTCGGGCTTCGGACGCCCGCCGTCGAATGGTCTGACATCCAAGCCATGCTCCGTCAGCTCGGTGCGGCCGTCGAGAGCGGAGACAGGCAGGCCGCGCGGTCGATCATGAAGGAGTTCTGCAACGTCGAAAAGCGATGGAGCACGGCGCGGGAGGCTGCGCATTTCGAAGCGGCGCTGGGCACGAGCGGCTCACGTCCTGCTCATGATTTTCCGCGGCTTGCGGCAACGGCTTCGATCGGTGGTACCGGTCCTTTGGCAATTCCGAACGGCCGGTCCACGGGGCCGAAGGAAGGAAGCGGCAACGGTTCCGGGACGCCCGCCGTCGACCTGGTTCGGTCGGACGCCGCCGTGCCTGGCCTCAAATGGACGGCAGGACCGCCCGACCAGGCGCCGGAAATGCCTGAACCTGCTGTAGTCCGTCCACATTCGGCGTATGGCACCCGTCGGCACTGACGCAAGGCAGGATAGTCCGCTCTAGGCGGAGGTTCCGACGTGGGGCCGGACGGTTCCAGGATGCGGCGCTGCGCCGAATACCAGATATGCTCCAGTCGCATTCGATATCATGAAGAGCGCGTCGAGGATGTCGTGGCCGAACATGATGCCAATGGCGCCGGACAGGAGGAATGCGATTTCCATCCCCGCCAGGAAGGCGAGCCCATAGGTCCCAACCTCGTCACGCGCAAACCGCGCCGCCAGCACCAGCGGAGCCAGGACCATGGCGAGGACGACGAGCACGCCAAGCATCCCGTCGCGGACCGCGTAGGTCAGGAAAACATCATGGTAGTGGGAATAAGTCATCCTTTCGCCGAGCGCGGTGCTTCGGGATTCCAGCAGGAGCTTCGCGTTGCCCGCGCCTTGCCCGAAGATCGGGGCCTCCTCGAACAGTTCCAGCCCGATGCGCCAGATGATGAGCCGTCTGCCGAATGACCCCGAATAGTCATCGTCGGAAAGCGAGGCTGTCACGTCGCGCATGCCCGTTTCGATGCGTTTTTGTATGAAGCCGGCGGCAAACAGACCCATGCACAGCGCCGCGACGGCCAGGATTGCGGCAACCCGCGTGATGCCGCGTGTCACGAGATGGTGTCGGTAGATGACGCCGACGACGACAGGTACGATGAACAGACCCGGCCACAGGCTGCGCGTGCCTGAAAGGACGACGCAAGCGCCGGACGCGCAGATCGCGGCGGCGAGCACGAGGCGCCGCCTGCCTTCCGCCCGCATGCAGCCGAGGCAGACGATGGTATATCCGACCAGGCTGGCGACCGCGAACGGCACGGCGTTCCCCGCGCCGCCTTCAGCGCGCCAGTGGAGGACGACCACCTGATAAAGCGAGACGAGAAACGCGGCGAACGCGCCTGTTGCGGCGGCCGTCTCGATGGAGTCGCGAAGTCCTTGGCGCGACGAGACAGAGAGCCGGGAGTAAAGCGGCAGGAAGGACAGGAAGACGAAATTCTCCGCAATCTCCACCAGCGTCGGCGTTCCATTGTAGGAGATGAGGCCACACAGCGCTTCGACCAGAAAAAGCAGCGATGTGACCAGGCCGAGGATCCGTGCCTCGAGCACGCGCGTGAGCGGAAAGTCGCCTCGAAGAAGCCGGATGACGGCCCACAAGAACGCCAGCGTCACGACGAAACTGGTGACGCTGCCGATCACGGCCGTGCAGCCCACGGTGGCGCCAACCGCCACCTTGTTCAGGACGTCCATGGAAGGACGGGCCGGGAATGTCAGGTTTTTGCTCCGTGTCGCAACGGGCGCGCGAGCGCCATGAGCCCACCGATGCTGCTTCTTGTAGCGATCCAGCCGGTGGCTTCAAGTGCCGAGGGATCGCAGATTTCACTGGAGAAAAGGCCCCGTAGCGCCTGCCTCTGCCCCGCAATCGCGGCGGCGCCTTCAAGGAAAGCTGCCGGAACGGGAAAGAGACCGGCGGGGCGGCCCATGCCGCTTCTGAAGGCAGCGAGTATCTCCGCGATCGTCGACGGCTCCCCGTCGCTGACGATATAGGACCCGCCTGCAACGGCCGGCGACGTCAAGGCGTGGACCACGGCTCGCGCCAGCGCTTCCGCGTCGAGCAGCGATCGGCGATTGGTGAGGCTGCGGAACGGAAGGGGGTAAGGCATCTCGGCCAGCCGGAGTAACCGGCCGAGGTTGCCCTTCATTCCACGCCCGTAGACCGGCGCCGGGCGCAATATGCAGATCCGCTCCGGCTCGCCGGCGAAGGCCTCTGACGCGGCAAGCTCTCCCTGCCGCTTCGATCGGCCATAGGCGCAGGCGGGAGCAGGTTCCCACGATCCATCGATGACCTGATCCGAGCCCTGTCCCGCCACAGCTCGGATGGAGGAGATGAACAGGAAACGGGCCGGCGTCACACGGCGCGCCGCCCGCGCCAGCTTCTCCGTCAGGCCCGCGTTGGCGTTCAGGAAGTCGGTTTCCGTGGTCTTCGGGTCGGCGTTGGTCAGGCCTGCCGCGTGGATGACATGGGTTGCGCCGGCAAGCGCCTTGTCGAACGCCGGGTCCGGCGCATCGAAAGGGGGCAGGAGCGCAACATGAGGGTTGCCAGCCGCTGCCGCGCCTCTCGACAGCCGCCGCACCGCAAAGGCCGATTCGCCCAGCGCGTTGACGATGGCGGAGCCGACGAGCCCGCCGGCACCGGTCACCGCGACGACAGGCCGATCGTCCTTATTCATGCGCGTCTGTCCGGCCGCCACGAAGGCTGGGCGAGGAGCCGACTCCATATATGGTGTTGCTCACCATCGTGCTCCCTCTGAAGCCTCGATCCATCATCGAGCGCACCTTACGGTCGGGAACGCCTTTATCGCGGCTTGGGGAAAAGGATTGCGCGCGCGGCCGGATTCGAGCAAAACGCCTTCCGTCGCGGGCGCTTTGGTCGCGTCGCTCTCCTTTGACCGCATGACGGGTAAAATGAGAGTTTGCGCCCGAAATCGGATCGGCCTTGCCGGTCGAACTGGAACGCATAGATGCCGCGAAACCTGCCTCTCAGGGTCCCGCTGACCCATCTGGACCGTCTCGAGGCGGAGTCCATCCATATCTTCCGCGAGGTCGCCGCGAATTTTTCCAGACCTGTGATGCTCTATTCCATCGGCAAGGATTCGTCCGTCCTCCTGCATCTGGCGATGAAGGCCTTCTATCCGGCGAAACCGCCTTTTCCCCTACTCCATGTCGACACGACGTGGAAATTCCGCGAGATGATCGCCTTCCGCGACCGGATGGCAAGAGAACTTGGATTCGACCTCATTGTCCACATAAACGAAGAAGGCGTGCGCGACGGCGTCAACCCGTTCGATCATGGCTCGAACTTCCATACCCACGTCATGAAGACAGTGGCGCTCCGCCAGGCGCTCGACAGACATGGCTTCGACGCGGCCTTCGGCGGCGCCCGCCGCGACGAGGAGAAATCGCGCGCCAAGGAACGTATCTTCTCTTTCCGCAATTCGGCGCACGCCTGGGACCCCAAGAACCAGCGACCGGAAATGTGGCGCATCTATAATACCCGGATTTCGGACGGCGAATCGATCCGCGTCTTTCCGCTCTCCAACTGGACCGAACTCGACATCTGGCAATACATCCTGCGCGAAGGCATCCCGATCGTCCCGCTCTATTTCGCCAGGAAGAGGCCTGTCGTGGAGCGCGACGGTATGCTCATCATGGTCGATGACGACCGAATGAAGCTGCGGCCCGACGAAAAGGTGGAGGAGCGCGTGGTGCGCTTCCGCACGCTCGGCTGCTATCCGCTGACGGGCGCGATCGAGTCCGAAGCAGACACGCTCGAGGCGATTGTCGGCGAGATGCTGACGGCGCGCACCTCCGAGAGGCAGGGGCGGCTGATCGACAAGGATGAATCCGGCTCGATGGAAAAGAAGAAGCGGGAAGGGTACTTTTGATCGTGCAGCAGCATCTGAAGATCGAAACCCCCGGCGAGACGGCGAGCGTGCGCGATTATCTGGCCCTGCAGGAACAGAAGACGCTGCTCCGCTTCCTGACCTGCGGCTCCGTCGACGACGGCAAGTCGACACTGATCGGACGACTGCTCTATGACACCAGGCTGATCTTCGAGGACCAGCTTACGGCGCTCGAGCGCGATTCGCGCCGCCATGGTACGACCGGCGACGACATCGATTTCGCGCTTCTTGTCGATGGGCTTGAGGCGGAGCGCGAGCAGGGCATCACCATCGACGTCGCCTACCGCTTCTTCGCCACGCCCAGGCGCAAATTCGTCGTCGCCGATACGCCCGGCCATGAGCAGTATACGCGCAACATGGCGACCGGCGCCTCCACGGCGGACGTCGCCGTCGTTCTGGTCGACGCCAGGCAAGGGGTGCTCCGCCAGACGCGCCGCCACTCGATCATCGCCTCGCTGCTCGGCATTCGCCACGTTGCTCTGGCGGTCAACAAGATCGACCTGGTCGATTTCGATCGCGCGACGTTCGAAGAGATCGCCGCCGACTACCGGGCATTTGCTGAGGGCCTGGGGTTCAGAACCGTCACGCCCATACCGCTTTCGGCCCGTTACGGCGACAATGTGACTCGGCCTTCTGCGAAGACCGCCTGGTACGAAGGTCCGGCTCTTCTCGAACTCCTGGAGGAGTTGGTGGTCGAGGACGAAGCGCGAGAACGGCCGTTCCGCTTTCCGATCCAGTATGTGAGCCGGCCGAACCTCGACTTCCGTGGCTTCGCTGGTACCGTGGCCTCGGGCTCGGTCTCGAAGGGCGATCGGGTGGTCGTCGCCAAGT
>JBQCFA010000108.1:0-7398 GCA_051959695.1 Rhizobiaceae bacterium | reverse complement strand
AAGACGGCCAGCTTCTCGTCGTGGGAGAGCATCGGTCCTTCCCCGAGCGAGCCGCAGGCGATGAGACCGTCGCAACCCGCTTCCATGAGAAGCCCGAAGCAGCGCTCCATTTCCCCGTGATCCAGTTCGTCTCCGGGGGTGAACTTGGTGGTAACCGCAGGCATCACGCCAGACCACATGGCTCCATCTCCTCTGATATATCACTGATATATTTTAGGGGTTTAGCGGTTGTCAAGTGGAATCCTAAGATGATATATCAAAAATATATCAGAGGAGGCCGAGGTGGATGCGTCAGCGCAGAAACAGGACATAGAGCCGGCCGCGACAACGGCATACCGTACGCTCGAGCGCATGATCGTCACGCTCGAACTGGCGCCGAGTAGCGTCGTTACCGAAGGCCTGCTGATCGAGCGGCTTGGCCTAGGCCGCACGCCGGTGAGGGAGGCGGTCCAGCGCCTCGCCTGGGAGGGGCTGATCGAAATCCGGCCCCGCGCCGGCCTTGCCGTCGCGCCGCTCCACGCGGGAGACTGGCTGAAGGTCCTCGATGCGAGACGCGGCGTGGAGACGGTGCTTGCCCGCTCCGCCGCGCGCTTCATCAATGGCGGGACGGCGGCACGTTTCCAGGCCGCCGCGCTCGCCATGCAGGCCTCCGTCGAGGGGGATGATGTCATAGCCTATCTCGAGGCGGACAAGGCGCTCGATGAAGCGATGGCTGCGGCAGCCGACAATGTCTATGCCGCCCGCACGGCGGCGCCGCTCCAAACGCATAGCCGGCGTTTCTGGTTTCGTTATCGCGCCGATGCGTCGCTGCCGGAATCGGCCGCGTACCATGTCGGCATCATTCGCGCAGTCCTTGATCGGGACGAGGAGGGAGCGGCAGATGAGGCGGCTCGGCTTATCACGTTGCTGCGCGTCTATGCGGAGACGGCGGCCCGGCGATGATCCCGCGAAGCGCCCGTCCGAAGAGGATCGACCACAGGCCCTCTTCCCGCGGCAGTCGCTCAAAAACAGCCAGGCTCTCGTACGCCATTGCCTCTATGTAAGGTTTGCCTTACAGACAGGTCATGGCAGCGCCCGATCCGTTCCATGCCATCGGCGACCCTACGCGAAGGCAAATCCTGGAGGAGCTGAGGCGCGGTCCGAAGACTGTCGGCGGTCTCGCGGCAGGGCTGCCCGTCTCGCGCCCGGCGGTTTCGCAGCATTTGAAGATATTGCTGGACGCCGGGCTCGTCTCGGTTGCCGCATCAGGTACGAAGCGCATCTACACGATGAACGACAAAGGGTTCACGCGTCTCAATCTGTGGCTTGATCAGTTTTGGAAGGCTTGAGCGACGGGTTGGATGGCATGGCCTTGCCAACGAAACGCTTCTTCCCGATGGCGGCTTGCGCCATCGGCCAGCCATTGCGCTCTTGAGATACCTTGGCCCCGGCTCAGTGCCTGGTTTGGGCTTTCAGCTTTTCGATTTCGTCCTTCAGCGCCAGCTTACGTCTCTTGAGGGTGGCTATTTCGAGGTCGTCGCTTGAGGGGTGGGTTAGAGCTTCATCAATCTCACGTTCAATATCGCCGTGCTTTCTCTGCAATTCCTCAAGATGGGAAGCAAGAGCCATGATTGTTCTCCTATTCCGGTTTCCTCGTCGGCCCGACATGTCGATGCCCGCCGCCGGACATGAGATGTGACGGCCACATGACACTATGCCACTGGAATGTGGCGAAGTCGAATGCGCAGTGGTGGGATTTTCGAGAAATCCGATACGTGCTATTGCTTCAAGCGAAGCGCGTTCTGTCGCCGGCCCCACCGGGGATGGCGCTTCGGATCGCGCCGGAGACTCGAGATAGATGTCGGAACAGGAACAGGCGGGAATTCGTCTCGAATTCGCGCGCTTGAAGCAGGAACATGCCGACTTCGACGCCGCCATCGAGGCCATGATCGCCACTGGCTGCGATGCCCTGCAGATCCAGCGCATGAAGAAGAAGAAGCTGGCGATAAAGGACCGGCTGAAGGATCTCGAGGACAAGGTTATCCCCGATATCATAGCGTGAGAGCTTCGCCTGTCGCGACGATACGACCAGGCATAATACGGCGACACCTCGGCCGGGATCGTGACGCTCGATTTTGAGACGTCCGTCGTGCTCCATCCAGGAGAAGCACGACGAACGCGGCGGGCGGCGGCGATAGGGCCCCCCGTGCTATGCGGCCTTTGCGGCCGTAGAGGTCTTGTTGATCGACGTGACCGCGAGGTTCGTCAACTTGTTGTTCGTCGCCTTTTCCTGGTCGAGAATCTCGCTCAAGAGCTTGTGGGCGTCATCATGGCCAAGGTCCTTGGCCCATTCCCGCAGCGAGCCGTAGCGTGAAATCTCGTAGTGTTCCACCGCTTGGCAGGCAGCCAGCAGACCTGCGTTGAGCGCTGTGCCGGAAGCTTCATCCATCAATCCGTCGGCCTCCTTAATCAGCCCCTCGATCGCGTCGCATTTGGTGCCTTCGGCCTTCTTGCCGATCGATTTGAAGACCTGCTCGAGTTTCTTGATCTGGTCCTTGGTCTCGGCGAGGTGGTCCTCAGCGGCCTTCCTCAACTTGGCATCGGTCGCCGCTTTCGCCACCTTCGGCAGTGCCTTGGTGATGGCATTCTCGGCATAGTAGATGTCTTCGAGCGTATGTTCGAATATCTCGGCCAGCGTCTTCATGGGGAAATCCTCCGAGCCGGAATTGGCTTGCCACAGAATGAATTCCGGCGCGGTTTGTTCCGGACGAATTGGCGTGCGGTTTCCTTGCGGCTTCTCCGCATTTCCTCTATGCGGCGGTCTCCAAACCTGAAGAGGCGAAAAGATGCGTAGCGCCGATGTCGCCATCATCATGGGTAGCCAGTCCGACTGGCCGACCATGCGCCATGCTGCGGAGACTCTCCAAGCGCTCGGCGTCGGTTTCGAGAAGCGCATCGTCTCCGCGCATCGGACGCCGGAGCGGCTTTATGAATTCGCGCGCGGCGCAAGGGTGGCAGGGTTCAAGGTTATCATCGCAGGCGCCGGCGGCGCGGCGCACCTGCCCGGCATGACGGCATCGCTGACGCCGCTGCCGGTGTTCGGCGTGCCGGTCGAATCGAAGGCTCTCTCGGGGCAGGATTCGCTCTATTCCATCGTGCAGATGCCGGCCGGCATTCCTGTCGGAACCCTGGCGATCGGCCGTTCCGGCGCCGTCAACGCGGCGCTTCTCGCCGCCGCTGTCCTGGCGCTCTCCGATCCTGCGCTCGCGGGAAGGCTCGACACCTACCGCGCCCGGCAGAGCGAAGCCGTCGCCGACAGGCCGGCGGACGAGGCATGAGCGAGCCGCTCGCGCCCGGCGCCACGATCGGCATCATAGGCGGCGGCCAGCTCGGCCGCATGCTGGCGATGGCGGCGGCGCGCCTCGGCTACCGTATCGTGGTCCTGGAGCCACAGCCTGATTGTCCCGCGGCGCAGCTCGCCAACCGGCAGATCGTCGCCGCCTATGACGACCCAGCGGCGCTCGACGAACTCGCCCGCTCCGCCGAAATCGTCACTTACGAGTTCGAGAACGTGCCTGTGGATGCGGCGAACCGGCTGGCGACCGCCGTCCCGGTCTTCCCGCCGCCGCGGGCACTGGAAATCTCGCAGGATCGGGTGACGGAGAAGTCCTTCCTCAACACGCACGGAATATCCACAGCCGCGTTCCGCGCGGTGGATAATGACGGGGATATCGCCGCGGCATTGGCGGCCTTCGGCGGCAGCGGCGTGCTCAAGACCCGCCGGCTCGGCTATGACGGAAAGGGACAGCAAGTCTTTCGAGCGGCCCGGCCTTCGGATGTGAAGGGCGCCTATGCGTCCATGGGCGACGTTCCGCTGATACTCGAGGAACTGGTGCCGTTCGAGATGGAAATCTCGATCATCGCCGCGCGCGGCCGGGACGGCGCCGTTGCCGCCTACGAGCCGGCCCGCAACGTCCATCGCGAAGGCATTTTGCGGACCTCGACCGTGCCGGCCGGCGTGCCTGAAAGTATTTCAGGCGACGCGCGACGCGCGAGTTCCGCGCTGCTGGACGCGCTCGGCTATGTCGGGGTCATCGGCGTTGAGTTCTTCGTTACGCGGGAGGGCAGGGTGCTCGCCAACGAATTCGCGCCACGTGTCCACAATTCCGGCCACTGGACCGAGGCGGCCTGTGTCGTTTCCCAGTTCGAGCAGCATATCCGCGCGATTGCCGGCCTGCCGCTGGGCGACCCTGACCGACACTCCGGTTGCGTCATGGAAAACCTGATCGGCGACGATATGGACCGCGTGCCGGCACTGCTCGGCGAGCGCAACCTGCTTCTGCATCTCTATGGAAAAACTGAGACGCGCCCCGGCCGCAAGATGGGGCATTTCACGCGGCTGCGTCCGAAGGATTGGACCGATCCGCCGGCGACGCCAAAAGGTTGACATGCCCCCCGCTCCCCGGTATTGAGCACTCCGATTGCGGCGCGCCTCTGGGGCGCGTCTTTGGTTTAAGGCCCCGGTCGCTATCCGTGGCCCATGCGGACGGCTCGGAAAATGAAGATCAAGAACTCGCTCAAGGCGTTGAAGGCTCGGCATCGCGACAACCGCATGGTTCGCCGCAAGGGCCGCATCTACATCATCAACAAGACGGCGCCGCGCTACAAGGCGCGCCAGGGTTGATCGGCACCAAGCCGACCCTCGTCTTTTTGATTTGATCCTTGGCCGCGCGGGATTAGATTCCCGGAATGCGCGGCCTTTTCGTTCTGCTCGTCCTGTCTCTGCTCGCGGCGCCCGTTGCGGCCGCCGACAACACGATCACGGGCCCTTCACCGGCGACGCCTAACGCTGCGGAATCACCTGACGGCAAGGCGCCGACCCCGTCTCCCTCCCCTCAATTGGCTCACGCACAAAGGCTCGACCAACTCTTTGCGGAACTGAAACGCGAGCGCAACGACCACGCGGCGGATCGCATCGCACGACAGATCTGGCAGGAATGGCTCGATTCCGGCAGCGCCACGGTCGACCTTCTTATGCAGTGGTCGAACGACGCCATCCAGGCCAAGAAATATCCGGTCGCGCTCGATTTTCTCGATCAGATCATCGCCCTCGATCCCGGCTATGCCGAAGGCTGGAACCGCCGCGCGACAGTCCACTACATGATGGGCGACTACACCATGTCGATGGCGGACATCGACAAGACGCTGCAGCTCGAACCGCGCCATTTCGGAGCCATCGCCGGCATGGCCGAAATCCTCAAGGACACCGGCCGCAAGAAACTCGCGCTTCGCGCCTATGAACGCGTGCTGCAGCTCTACCCGATGATGTGCAGCGCCCAGAGCGCGGTCGAGGCGCTCACCCAGGAAATGGCCGGCGAGGACATCTGAGTACGGCAGCCCTCATCCCGCGCGGTACTTTCCTTATATCCCGCCCAGCCCGTCGGAGCCGATATAGGCGATGCGCAGCATGTTGGTGGCGCCTGGCGTTCTCAGCGGCACCCCGGCGGTGACGATCACGCGGTCACCCGGCCGGCCGAAATGCTCCTCGAAGGTGATGCGGCAGGCGCGGTCGACCATGTCGTCCAGGTCCGATGCATCTTCCGTCACCACGCAATGCGTGCCCCAGACCAGCGACAGCCGCCGCGCCGTCGCCACGACCGGGGAGAGCGCGATGATCGGCACCTGCGGACGTTCTCGCGCGGCGCGGAGGCCAGTGGTGCCCGACGCCGTATAGGTGATGATCGCCGACAGGTTGAGCGTTTCGGCTATCTGCCGCGCCGCAGCGGAAATCGCATCGGCGCCGGTGGGTTCCGGCGGCGAGCGCTGCGCGCTGATGATGCTTGGAAAGGTCGGGTCGCGCTCGACCTGGACCGAGATCGCATTCATCATCGAAACCGCCTCGACCGGATATTTTCCGGCGGCCGATTCGGCCGACAGCATAATCGCGTCGGCGCCTTCATAGACGGCCGTCGCGACGTCTGAGACTTCCGCCCGGGTCGGCACGGATGCGGAAATCATCGATTCCAGCATCTGCGTCGCCACGACCACCGGCTTGCCGGCGCGGCGCGCCGCCCGAGTGATCTGCTTCTGAATGCCCGGCACGGACTCTATCGGCATTTCAACGCCAAGGTCGCCTCGCGCCACCATCAGCGCATCGGAAAGCTCGATGATCTCTGCGAGCCTGGCCACCGCCTGCGGCTTCTCGATCTTCGACAGGATTGCTGCGCGTCCGCGCGCGACCTTGCGCACCTCTGCGAGATCCTCCGGCCGCTGGATGAAGGAAAGCGCGATCCAGTCCACGCCCGTCGCCAGCACGGCGTCAAGGTCCTTCCGATCCTTCTCCGTCAGTGCCCCTACCGGCAACGTCGTATCGGGAACGCTGACGCCCTTGCGGTCGGAGATCGTCGTACCGGAGACAACGCGGCAATGGATGGAATGGGCATCCACCGCCTCGGCCACCAGCGCCAGCCGCCCGTCGTCGATCAGGAGCCGGTCGCCGGGTTGCACGGATTGCAGGATTTCCGGGTGCGGCAGGAAAACCCGCGTCGCATCGCCAGGCTCCGGATTGTCATCCAAGGTGAAGCTCTGGCCAGGTTCGAGCTCTTCCCTGCCGTTCGCGAACTTGCCGACGCGCAGCTTCGGCCCCTGCAGGTCCGCCAGGATGCCGATCGGCCGGCTGACCTGTTCCTCCACGGCGCGGATGCGCGCCACCAGCGTCCGCATCAGCTCGTGGTCGGTATGGCTCATATTGATGCGGAAAACGTCCGCGCCCGCCTCGAAGAGTTTCTGGATCATGCCCTCCTCGGAGGAGGCAGGACCGAGTGTGGCGAGGATTTTGACCTTGCGGCTGCGTCTCATTTATTGTCCGATCCGGTGACGGCTGCGCCGTTCGCTGCGGGCTGGTCGGTCAGCTGCACCATCCAGCTCGACTGCTTGCCAGTATCGTATTCCTTGAAGCCGGCGCGCTGGAAACCACGCGCGAAGCAGTCATTGACGCCGGCAATCTTGAACTCCTTGTCGGCGACGCACATGTTGATCGAGCCGTCCCAGCGGCCGCCATGATCGGCATCCTCGGCATAGAGATAATAGTAGCGCGACGAGAGCGGCCCTTCGATCAGGGTCTTGCAGCTCGATCCTTCGACATGCCACCAGCCTTCCGTCACCCAGCCGGCCTTGGCCCGGTAGCCGATGGCGACGCCCACGAGGTTCTGCGTCGCGTTGCAGACGCGGAAATCGGCCAGCGCCGGCGTCGAGAACAGAGCGGCGATACCCGCCGAGGCCAGCGCCAGGAGTGCGAGCACCCCTCTTCGGCTGTGCCGCGTCGCTGCTGCGGATTTCGCTTCCATGCCGCTTGTCTGTAACAGCCCCATTTCCAAGACGCCCCTTTTCGAAGATAGCCCTCTCCGTGTCAACGCGCCG
>JBQCFA010000107.1:0-4727 GCA_051959695.1 Rhizobiaceae bacterium | reverse complement strand
GAGATGATCGAGCGGTCCGAGAAACAGATGCGATCCTACATCGAGGAGATCCCCGACGGCGTCTACCGTTACGAGGACTTTCTCGACAATGACGGGATCGAGGATAAACCGATCCGCGTCGCCCTGTCACTGACGGTCAAGGGCTCGTCGATGCATTTCGACTTTTCCGAGTCCGACCCGGCCGCCCGCGGCCCTGTCAATCTCGCCCGCACGACCACGCAATCGACCTGCTTCATCGCGCTGAAGCATATCTTCGCCGACGTTCCGGTGAACGGCGGCGCCTTCCGCCCGACGCAATTCACGATCCCGGAAGGCTGCGTCGTATCCGCCGCCTACCCCTCGCCGGTTTCGGGTTATCTCGAACCGATCGGCCGCGTCTTCGATGTCGTGCTCGGTGCACTGGCGCAGGCGATCCCGCAGCGCACGCCCGCGCCCGCCTTCGGCACCGTCGGCGTAGTCACGGTCGGCGGCAGGCAGCCGGATACGGGAAGCTATTTCGTTGCCGTGTTCCCCTACCCCGGAGGCTATGGCGCGCATGCGCGCGGCGACGGCCTGGTCAACGGAACGCCACCGGTGTCGATGGCGAATTTTATGTCCATAGAGATGTCCGAGCACCGCTACCCGCTCCAGTTCACCGAATACGCGCTGCGCGAGGATTCCGGCGGCGCCGGGCGCTTCCGCGGCGGCTGCGGCACGCAATATCGCTTCACGACGCGGTCGGAATGCGTCGTGTCGGCGCTCGGCGACAGGGTCGACCATGTGCCCTTCGGCATCGCCGGCGGCAAGGAGGCCGCTCCAAGCCTGGTGCGCTTTGGCGTCGGCGGCCACGAGATGACGCCACCGATGCGCTCCAAGATCGAGAAGCAGCGCATGCATGCAGGCGACTGGCTGGCGGCGGCCTCGCCTGGCGGCGGCGGCTTCGGCGAGCCGCTGGAGCGCGACCTCGAAAGCGTCGAACGCGATCTCAACATGGGATATATCTCGCGGCGAACGGCCGAGGAGGTTTATGGCGCCGTCGTCTCCGAACGCATGCGCAAGATCGGCGCCCCGCGCTATACGGTCGATCCGGCGGCCAGCGCACGAAAGCGCGCCCGGATGCAAGGCGTGCGGGAAGAGTCCGCGGCCGCCGGCTGATTCAGCCCCTTTCGGTGCCGAACGCGCCTTCCGCCTGGAGAGCGGCGACGCGGTCGCCGTCGAGGCCGAGCAGGCCTAGCAATATCGCGTCGCGATGCTCGCCCAGCGCCGGGGCTGCCACCGGATCGGTCACCGGCGTCTCGCTAAGGTGGAACGGCGCCGCGATGTTCGGCACGAAAGCGCCCGACGGATGCTCGACGCGGTTGGCGATCTGGCGCTCCAGCGCTGCGGGCGAGGCAAAGGCCTCCGCGATGGAACGAACCGCCCCGGCCGGCACCTTCTCGCGGCGGACGCGCTCCATCCACTCGTCACGCGGGGCGGTGCGGAAGATCGCGCCGAGCAATTCCATGAGTTCGGCCTGGTGCTCATTGCGGGCGTGGTGCGTGGCATAGCTCGGATGGGCAGCCAGGTCGGGTCGCCCCAGGACCTTGTTTGCCAGCTTCTCCCAGCTGCGCTGCGTGCTGCAGGACACGTAGATCGCCCTTCCGTCGCCGCATTCGAACATGCCGATCGGGGTTGCAACCGGCGCCGTATTTCCCTGCCGCACGAAGTCCTTGCCGCTTGCCAGATAGTTCATGCCGAAATAGGCGAGAAGCGTCACCGCCGTGTCGAACAGGCAAACCTCTACGTGCTGGCCGATGCCGAGGCGGTCCCTGGCGGCGAGCGCCGCAAGGATGGCGGCTGCGGCATTCATCGACGCCGTGATGTCGATGATGGGGGTGCCCGTCCGCATCGGCAGCCGGTCGGGATCGCCCGTCAGCGAGGCGAAGCCGCTCTCTGCCTGGAAGACGGAATCGAAGCCGGGTTGGTCGGCATAGGCGGAATCGGCGCCCCAGCCGGAAATGGAGCAGTAGATCAAACGTGGATTGATCGCCTTCATGGCCTCATGGTCGAGATCGAATCGCTCCATGACGCCCGGCGCGAAATTCTCGACAAGCACATCGGCCTTGGCTATCAGCTCACGCGCAACCGACCGGCCGGCGGGGGTGCGCAGATCGAGCGCGATGCTCTTCTTGTTGCGGTTCACGCCGAGGAAATATGGGCTCTGCCCGGCGGCCGACGGCGGCATGAAGGTTCGAGTCTCGTCGCCGATGCCGGGATTCTCGATCTTGATGACCTCGGCGCCGAAATCGGCAAGCGTCTGCGTGCACCAAGGCCCGGCCAGGAAACGCGTGAAATCGGCTACGAGCAGCCCTTCAAGCGCCAGCGGCTTGCCAGGCGGCCGTTTCCGGGCGATGGGAAGTTCATCGAGGGGCAATGGGGGCATGGCTTCAACTTGACTGCTTTGGTCTGATTATATAACATTTGTTTGGCAGGTAACACCGTTTAATTGCTGTGGGATGACTGGCAACGGGATCGCTGCCAGGCCTCGAGCGGATAGGCGGTTCGGCGAAAGTAAGCCGTCTGTCGGCCTTTCGAAGTGCTCTCAATCGTCCCGGAATTTTCATGTCTGCCTCAGAGCAAAATCAAGCCGACGCAAAGGGGCCGATGGTTGATCCCATCCAGGTACCCAAGGCTTCCGATATCCTTGCGGGCAAACTGCGCGATCTCATACTATCCGGCCGCGTCGCCCCTGGTGAATCACTGCCGACCGAACGTGAACTGGTCAGCGATTCCGGCCTCAGCCGATCCTCGGTTCGCGAGGCCCTGCGGGTTTTGGAGGTCGAGGGACTTATCGCCACCCGACCCGGCCGCTCCGGTGGTTCGATCGTGCGTCTCCCGGGACGCAGTTCTGTAGCCCGCTCCATGGGGCTTTTCGTGCGCAGCCACGGCATACGCCTCGAGGCTCTGCTGGAATGCCGCGTGGCGGTCGAACCATACTTGGCCGGCTTGGCCGCCCGGAACCGGACGGAGCAGGACCTGGCAGAGATGCGGGGTATCCACCGGCAATTCGAGCAGTCCCAAGGTGACGTGGCCGCCTACAAGCGGCTGAATCTGGATTGGCACCTCGCGGTTGCGCGCGCCAGTCGTAACGAGGTGCTGGTCGCCTTGATGGAAGCGATCTCGCAACCGATCTTCGACGCCGCCGACTATCAGGAAGTGACGACACCGGAAATTCGCCGCGACGCGATCCGCGCGCATGCCGGGATTCTTCATTCGATCGAGATCCGTGACTTCAAGCAGGCTTACAGCCGTATGGAAAAGCATCTCAGCGCCTATGCCGAAATGGCGCGCCGCTTGCTGGTCGATCGGCCTTCGAAGAGCACGGCGGGTTAGAGCGGGCATGCAAGAAGGTCGCGCCGGGCGTCTCGCCGGTGCGGACCGCCCTTCGCCATCCAGATGGGCTTGGCACCGATGATTGGACATCGCCGCCCTGCCGGCGGCGTGATACCTTGTCCAAATTGTCGCTGAGTCCCCCGGCGGCAACGACATGGTTTGGTAGGTCAGGGCGGTAGTCGTTCGCGGAACACTCATCGACACCCATCACATGGATTTCATGGACATCGACGCTGTAAGCCGGTGCTTCTTTCCGCCCGACTGCCAGGATCAGGCGGATATCGCGATCGTGTTTGGCATGAGCGCCCCCACGCGCCCCGTCAGCCTTGCAGTCGACCTGTTTCATTCAGGGAGAGTTCCAAAGCTGCTCTTCACCGGCGGCTACAACAAGCGTCTTGGATGCATCGAGGCAATCGAGATGGCGAGGCTGGCGTCGGAAAGCGGGGTTCCAGCGGATGCGATCCTGATCGAGGACAAGGCGCTGAACACCGAGGAGAACGTCGAATTCTCCTATCGGATTCTCAAGGACCTGCTGGGTTTCGGCGGCGTACGTAAGATCATGCTGCTGACCATCCACTATCACCTGCGCCGGGCCCATATCGCCGCCCGCCACCGGTTCCCGCCGGAGGTCGCGTTGTATTGGAAGTGCTACGGCAGTCTCTATTACACGTCCGCGAACTGGTTTGCGGTTGAGCGGGGACGCCAGGATGTCGTGACGGAGATCGGCAAGATCGAACATTATTACGGCCTGACTTTGGACGATCTCACGAGGACGGAAGGATGAGGCCGGCGGTTTGTGTCGGGGAAACGGCGACTCCACCGCCGTATTCTTCCCTGGCGGAAGCCATTCTTTCCGGCGTGGAACGATTTCCCGAAGGCAGGTTCATCTATATCGATCGAAACGGCGAAACGTCGGAATGTTCGTTCCGTGAAACGCTCGCCCAGGCCAGCCGTCTGCTCGCCGGTCTGCGGCGGCAAGGAGTGCGGACGGGGGATCCGCTGCTCATCGGGCTGACGAACGCCAGGGACGTGGTGCCCGCGCTTTGGGCGGCCGCGATGGCCGGATGCGTGGCGATCCCTTCGGTCCAACCCACCGGCGCGGACAATACGTCGATCCTCGATGCTAAGAGGCTTGCTTTCCTCAACGAGATTTTCGGTAGGATCCACGTACTGACGGATACGGCAACCGCGGGTCCGCAAGGCATCCTTCTGCATTTCGAGGAACTGATCGCCACTCCCGCGACGCTCGACCTGAAACTGGCGGCTGGCGAAGCCGAAGAATTGCGGTTCTGCATTCTGACCTCGGGCACGACGGCGCGTCCTCGGCTTGTTGGCCTTTCCGATCGCGCGGCACTCGCACGTTGGTGGCCAAAATT
>JBQCFA010000106.1:0-7368 GCA_051959695.1 Rhizobiaceae bacterium | reverse complement strand
CCCGAGGATCGGCCCGAACACACCGACGGGATTGATCACGGCAAGCTCCAACCCGTCTCCTTCGCGTTCGATGAAGTCCCATGCGGCGCGTTCGGCGAGCGTCTTCGATTTCGGATAGGCGGCGACGCCCGGCGCGTCGGGATCTGTCCAATCGCTCTCGTCGAACCGTGTCTGGCCGGGGTGGCCGTAGCCGATGGCGGCGAAGGAGGAGGTGAGGATGGCGCGCTTGACGCCCGCACCGCGCGCTGCCTTCAAGGCCCGCAGCGCCCCGTCGCGCGCGGGAACGATCAGTTCGTCGTCGTTCTTCGGCACGCTTGCGGGGAAGGGCGAGGCGACATGGAGAAGGTAGTCGCAGCCCTTCATGGCGTCGTCCCAGCCGGCGTCATTCATCAGATCGGCGGCGTGGAAGGAAAGCGGCGCATCGACCGCCGCGCCGCCCCGGCCAAGCGTTGCGCGGACGTCGCTTTCGCGCTTGAGATCACGGATCGTGGCGCGCACCGTATGGCCGGCGGCGAGAAGCTGCAGGATCGTGTGGCCGCCGATGAAGCCCGAACCGCCGGTTACGCAAACGGTGCTCATGGAGATATGCCCTGTTTCCTCGACGATAGTGGCACGCAAAGTGGACGAGGGAAATCGCTCCATCATCCCGGCCTTACCACGTTCGCCCGCTCGGGAACCGGGACGATGTGCGGCAGGTTCGCAAAATTCGGTGCAACGATGTCGGAGAACGACCACTTCCCGCGTCCTTGGGAAGCTATCGGAGATCAAGCACAAGGAGACACGACATGACCGAGACCCAACAGGCGCCGGCCAAGCCACTCGGTGGGCTCGCCGCCTATCTCTCCGTCGAGGGAGCGTTGAAGGCGGCCGAGTTCTACGGCAAGGCCTTCGGGGCGGAGACGAAATTCTTCTATCCGCCGGACGAGAAAGGTCGCACGATGCACGTGCATCTCTACATCAACGGCTCGACGCTGATGCTGGGCGATCCCTACCCGGAACACGGCCATCCCTTCAGGCAGCCGCAAGGCTTCACGATGCAGCTCTTCCTCGAAGAGGGGAACATCGATCAATGGTGGGAGCGCGCCGTCAAGGCCGGCTGCGAGGTGATCAATCCGCTTCAGCCGATGTTCTGGGGCGACAAATGGGGCAGCCTGCGTGATCCGTTCGGCATCGACTGGGGCATGAACGCGCCGATCTCGGGAAAATAGGCGAAAGCGGCTGCTGAAAGCGCAACCTTGAGCGGCGGGGTCCGTTGTGCCCCCACGTGCAACGGAGCGCCCCATGGCCAAACTCACCGCTTTTGCCCTGAACTGTTCGCTGAAATCTTCCTCGGACGAGGAAAAGAGCTCGACGGACAAGATGATTGCGGACCTGTTCGCCGCGCTGGCTCGCTACGAAGTGACGGGCGAGGTCGTGCGCGCCGCAGATCACGACATCAAGCCGGGCGTGCTGTCGGACATGGGTAAGGGCGACGCGTGGCCGGCCTTGCGAGAAAAGGTGCTCGCTGCCGACATCCTCATCCTCGGTACGCCAATCTGGCTTGGCCAGCCGTCATCGGTCGCCAAGCGGGTGATGGAGCGCATGGATGCGTTTCTCGAAGAGACGGACGACATGGGGCGGATGCCGGCAGCAGGGAAGGTCGCCGTCGTCGCCATTGTCGGCAACGAGGACGGGGCGCATCACTGCCACGCCGAATGTTTCCAGGCGCTCAATGATGTCGGCTTCACCATTCCCGCCAACGCCGGCGCCTACTGGGTCGGGGAGGCGATGCATTCGACGAACTACGTCGATCTGAAAAGCGTACCCAAACAGGTGAAAAGCACGCTCGAGATGCTCGCCTCCAACGCCGCGCATCTGGCGCGGGCGCTGCAGGCGGAAAACTATCCGGGTCTCGGTTGAGCCCCGCGCTGCCGGATGCGAGGGCGAGTCGACGACCCGCCCCACTCCATCTATTTACTTAAACCACTTGTCGTTCACGGCCTGATAGGCGCCGGTCTTGATGGACTGGTGCAGCCATTCGTCGACGAAGGCCTTGAAATAGGGGTCGCGCTGCAGCCAGTAGGCCTTTTCGGCGAAGTCGAACGGCTTGTCGGGATGGATCGAGCAGAGCACGCCCTCGTGCAGTTTCTGCTGGTAGCGCGTCTCAGAGGCGTCGGTGATCATCAGGTCGGCATGACCCGCGGCCACCTCGTCGAAGATCTTGGTGTTGTCCGGGAAGACGACGATCTTCGCCTTGGTGAAATGGGCGCGGTCGAATTTCTCGTTGGTGCCGCCGGGATTGGCGATCACGGTGACGTCGGGCTTGTCGATGTCGGCCAGCGTCTGGAACTTGTCCTTGTCGGCGCAGCGTGCGATCGGCGTCTTGCCCTCCTGCATGTAGGGGGCGGAGAACAGCCCCACCTTCTGGCGGTCGAAGGTGACCGAGACGCCGCCCATCGCCATGTCGAACTTGTCGGCCTTGAAATCCTTCATCAGGTTCGGCCAGGAGGTCGGCACCACCTCCAGCTTTACGCCTAGAGCCTTGGCGAGGCCGTTGGCCTGGTCGATGTCGAAGCCCGAGAACTCCCCGCTCGACGGATCCTTGAAGGTGAAGGGCTTGTAGTCGCCGGTCGAGCCGACCTTGAGCACACCCGCCGCCAGGATGGCGTCAAGCCGCGATTGTGGCGCCGCATCCTCGGCGCGAGCGGCCGGCATGAGGGCGAGCAGCGCGACCGCGCCAGCGAAGATGCAACGAAGCATGGAGTCCTCCCGAAAGGTCTTTTTACGAAGGCTCGATGTCAGCATGGCGGCGGGGGCTTGGCAATCGCCCGGCGTTGGGCCAGGCGTGGCGGCGGATGCGAAACGGATGCCCGCCGAAACATGGTTTACGCCGGGTTGTGGAAATTAACCTTCCGCGAAATGAGCGTGATCACAAAGGCCGCCGGGGCGTTGCCCGGGGAGATGAAAAGGATAGGTTGCGCCTCGCCTATGTATACAGTTGTGGTTGCCGGAAACCGAGAGGGAGTGTTCCATGTCGCTTATCCATATTGGCGTCGCCCTCGGGCTCTCGGCCGGCGCGGCCCTTGTGGTCACAGGCGTGGCAATGCGCCCGATCAAGACGGACGGCGTTGCCGGTTGCGTGGCCGTGCCGTATCGGGTGGCGAGCGACTCGGTATGCATGACGACGGGCGGCATCCGGTTCGCCGACAATATCGAGGGCGGCTCCAGCCTGAGGCTCGATACCGACCAGCGAGACCATGGCCAGCGGTTCAGGGGTGTTCATGGAGACTGCCATCGCGATGTGAGAACGCACTTCGTGCCCGGCTACGGCGTCATCTCGCATTTGCATGTCGGCGCGGACTGCAAGGTCCGGAAAGCCTACAGAAGCGGCAGCGGTTGAACCGGGAAGCGCCGGGCGCCAGTCCGCACGCGCTGGTTGCGAGGACCGTTCACGCCGCCGCCCCTGGGCGTACGGTCGGGATGATGGTGATCGCCTCTACGGAGCCTCTCCGCACCACCTGGAGCGGAACAGAGCGACCGATCCGCTCCGCGTCGAGCAGGCGGACGAGGTCGTCGATACCTGCTACCTCTACACCGTCCACCGCCGCCACGACGTCGCCGGCCCTCAGTCCAGCGGTTTCGGCCGGAGCACCGGGCTCCACAGTCCGCAACCTGACCGCCGTAGCGCTGGCCACGCCCGCGGCGAGGGCGGCGCGGCGCGGCAGGGCGATCGTGTCGGCGGAGACGCCGATATAGGCGCGACGCACCCGGCCGTGCCTGACGATCTCGGAGATGACGTAGCGCGCGGTGTTGGCGGCGACCGCAAAGGCGATCCCCTGCGCCCCGCGGATGACGGCGGTGTTGATGCCAATCACCTCGCCGGCGGTCGAAACCAGGGGCCCGCCGGAATTACCGGGATTGAGGGCGGCGTCGGTCTGTATGACGTCGTCGATGAGTCGGCCCGTCTCCGAGCGCCTGGAGCGCCCGAGCGCCGAGACGACGCCGGTGGTCACCGTCCACTCGAAGCCGAGCGGATTGCCGATGGCGATGGCGATCTGGCCGCGCCTCAGCCGCTTGCTGTCGCCCAGGTCGGCGACGGTGGTGAAATTGGTCTCGGCGCGGACAAGCGCGAGGTCGGTGTCGGGGTCGCGTCCAAGAACGCGGGCTTCCGCCTTGCCGCCGTCCGGAACCGTAACGCGCATCTTGGCTGCCGCGCCCACGACGTGGCTGTTGGTGACGATAAGCCCGTCGGAGGACAGCACTACGCCCGAGCCGAGACCGCCGCGACCGGCCAGACCCTCCAGCCGGCAAACCGCGGGGCCGACTCGGTCGACCGCGTCAGCGACCGACAGCGAATAGGCGTCTAGAAGGGCGTGATCATTTCGCGCGCCTTCATGGGGGTTCGAGAGGTCTTCGGCGGCTTCGGCCACGGCGAACTCCATTTCCGGTGGGAAGCATCGTTCCCATATGAGAGCGAGAATATGTGGACCGCCTGCCCGCGCCGCGACCTGCCCGCTTGGCCAGTCACCTCCCATGACCGATCCTAGCCTCCCGGTCAGTTGGAAGCGATGCCGAAAGAGTGGAAGTTCCGGACACGGTCCAGCCAGAGGAAAATCGCCATGTCCATTCTTTCCGAACTCTCCAAAGACGTCGCCGACCTCGCCGAAGCGGCGTCGGCCGCGGTCGCCAGCATCTTCGTGCCGCGCCGCTGGCCGGCAAGCGCCGTCCACTGGCGCGACGGCCTCTATGTCACGGCGGAGGAGGCGATCGACGGCGACGACGAGGTAGGCATCCTGCTTCCGTCGAAGGAGCGTCTGTCAGGCGAGCTCGTCGGCCGCGACGCCTCGACGGGCCTGGCGCTGGTCCGTGTGGGGGGGCAGCCGGCCGCAACGTTCAAGCCCGCTGCTGCGGTTCGCCCCGGGAGCCTGGCGGTGGCGGTCGGGCGCAGCGAAGAGGACGTGCTCGTCGGTTTCGGCCCGGTTTCCGAGGCCGGCCCTGCCTGGCGCAGCATGCGCGGCGGCAAGGTCGACCGGCGCATTCGCCTTGGGATGGCCCTCGATGGGCGCTTCG
Source organism: Rhizobiaceae bacterium (assembly GCA_051959695.1). GTDB lineage: Bacteria > Pseudomonadota > Alphaproteobacteria > Rhizobiales > Rhizobiaceae > Mesorhizobium_L. The sequence goes on along the minus strand of JBQCFA010000106.1, from coordinate 2,319 downwards.
AGGGCGGCGCGGCGCTCGACACCGAAGGGGGGCTTATCGGAATCGTGCTGTTCGGCCCGCGCCGACGGCCGCTGGTCATCCCGGCCGAGACGATAGAGCGGACAGCCACGGCGCTCGCCGACAAGGGCTTCGTGGCGCGCGGCTATCTCGGCGCGGGGCTGCATCCGCTGCGCAACCATGGCCAAGGGGGAGGCCAGGCGGGCGCAATGGTGATGAGCATCGACGAAGAAGGTCCCTGCAAGACCGCCGGTCTTCTGGTTGGAGACGTTGTAACCGCTTGGAACGGCGAGGAGGTCACCGGCGTACGCGACGTACTGCGCAGGCTCGGGCCCGACAGCGTCGGCACGAAGGTCGTGCTTGGCATCGTTCGAGCCGGCGAGGCGGCGACCGTCGATGTCGTCATCGCCGCGCGGCCGTCCAGATAGGATTGTCGAAGTGGCAGGTGGACACGTCCCGACGGTCATGATCGCGTTTGCAGACCGCGCGCACGGCAAGGAACTGGCTTTTGCCCTGGCGGAGGAGCACGGACTTGCCGCCGCAACGCCGACTGACCTCGACGGGGCGGGACCGGTCGACGTGGCCGTGACCGATGGCGTGCCCTTCGAAGGGGTGGCGCCATGGCTGGCGGTCGGCCGCGTCGTCTCTGAAGAGGGTGACGGGTTTCGCACGCCGCCCTCCGGCGTCCTGCCCGCCGACGCCGATCCGGAAACCATCGCCGCTGCGGTCAGGCTGATCGCGGCCGGCTACCGGTTGGTTGCCGCGTCGGACGACGCAGGCGCATCCCACCATGAGCATCCGCGGGCCAACCACCAGCCGCTCACGCCGCGCGAAAAGGAAGTGCTGGCGCTGCTCGCCAATGGCGCTTCGAACAAGCATATCGCGCGGGCGCTAGACATATCCGTGCATACGGCGAAATTCCACGTCGCGGCGCTGCTCGCGAAGCTTCAGGCGCGCAACCGCACCGACGCCATTGCCATCGCCATGCGCGAGGGCCTGTTGCTGGTTTAGGCGTGGGCGTCCTATCCGGCGCGGCCCACGACGGCGACGTGCATTTTCGTCCTCAGCCTGAACCCGATCTGCTCGTACAGGCTGATCGCCGCCTGGTTGGACGCATAGGCGTGAAGATATGCCGTCTCGCGGCGCGCCGCGATGCGGCCGGCGACGAATAGCGAAAGCAGGCGGGCGAAGCCTTGACCGCGAAAGTCAGGATGGACGCACACGCCGCTGAGTTCGGCGAAGCCGGTCTGCTTCATGCGTTCGCCCGCCATCGCCGCGAGCCGACTGTCGATACGGATGCCGAAGAATTCGCCAAGGTCCATGGCTCGGAGCGTGAATGGGCCGGGCTTGGTCAAGGTCGCCAGTTCCAGCATTTCGGCGGCGTCCGCGGGACCGAGGGGACGAATGCGCTCGTCGGCCACGGCCGCCATCGGTCCTTCCGCAATCATCTGGACGGCGTCGGCGGTAACCGTTGCGGCGAGTTCGACGGGCAGGACGATCGGATCGGCCTGGGCCATGTAGATCGTATCGCCGGGGGCGACGAGGCTTGCGAGCGCCGTGAGGCTTTCCGCATCGTCCGTCCCCGTCGAAGCGAAGGGTACGATCGACGCCGGATAGCGGCGAGCCAGCGGCCCTCCCTCCGCAAACCTGGCGTGGCGAGAAGTCAATGCGCTCCACACAGGACGGTCTAGCAAGTGTTTCATTTCTTCACCTGTTCCGGCTTCGGCACGCGGCGGTAGAGGGGCCGTTCGGCGATGGCGTCCTCCAATGCGTCTAGTTGATCGAGAAGGGAGCCTTCGAGCCGGTCGCAGAGATCGGCGACGGCATGCTCGACGCGCGGCCAGACCGTCGCCTTGGCCCGCTCGACGAGGGCCTCGCCGGACTTCGTCAGCGATACGATGCGCCGGCGTTGGTCGTCTGGCGCGGAACGCGATTGCACAAGGCCGAGCTCGGCCAACTGGCCGATGCTGCGGGTCGCACCGGGCTGGGTGACGCCAACGGCTTCGGCGAGTTCCCCGATGGTAAGCGGGCCGAGCCGGTCCAGCGCGGCGAGGAAGGGGTGATGGCTCGCCTGCAGAGGCTGGCCGAGTTCTTCGAGGATGCGTTGCGTGTCGGCCTGCAGCCGTTCTCCGATACGGCGGAAGCGGCTGCCGAGAGGCAGATAACCGAGCGAGCGGACGACGTCTTCGATCATGGCGGATGCTCATTTAGATAACTAGTTATATAACACGTTATCTAAATGGACAACAGTGGCTGGCGGGAGCGAAAAGGCAGCCGGGCCTATAAGAATTGCCGAAAGCTACTCGGCCGCCTGCCTGCCGT
>JBQCFA010000105.1:0-24262 GCA_051959695.1 Rhizobiaceae bacterium | reverse complement strand
CCGCAGGCTTTGGCCGAGGCCGGGACCCTGGCGCGCGGCGCCACCGCCTATGTGACGCTGGAGCCTTGCGCGCATCACGGCCGCACGCCGCCCTGCGCGGAAACATTGGTCGCAGCCGGAGTCGTACGTGTGGTTGGCGCCGCGAGCGATCCCGACGAGCGGGTTTCGGGAAAGGGCTATGCCATCCTCCGCGGGGCCGGCATCGAGGTCATCGAGGGCGTGATGGCCAAGGAAGCGGCCGACCTGATGGCCGGCTATCTCATGCGCACGTCACGGAAACGGCCGGAAGTGACGGTAAAGCTTGCCGTGTCGCGTGACGGCCGTATCGGCCTGAGCGGAGAAGGCCAGGTCTCGATCAGCGGCGATATCTCGCGCCGGCAGGTTCATGTCATGCGCGCGGAGACCGATGCGATCCTCATCGGCATCGGCACGGCGCTTGCGGACGATCCCGAGCTGACATGCCGTCTGCCGGGGTTGGAGGCGCGGTCGCCGGTGCGTATAGTCATCGATCCGGCGGCGCGGCTGCCGCTTGATGCGAAGTTGGTGCAACGAGCGCGCGAGGTTCCGGTCTGGCTTGCTTCGGCTGCCTCATGTGACAGGGTACGCAAAGCCGAGCTGGAGAGTGCGGGCGTGCAGTTCCTTGCCACCGAAGCCGCGAATGGCGGCTTTGCCCTGCCGGAGCTTCTGGAAGATCTTGCCGGGCGGGGCATCTCCACGCTGATGGTCGAGGGCGGCGCCGAGACGGTTCGCCGGTTTCTCGACGAGGGTCTGGTCGATCGAATCGCGCTGTTCGGCGGTCCGGGCGAGATCGGCGTGGACGGCATCGCCTCGCCAGTCACGCCGGAACGCCTGCCGCAGGGCTTTCGCATGGTCCGCGAGGCGCGCTACGGCGCGGACAATTATAGTGAATGGGTGAGGGAAGCCTGATGTTCACCGGCATCGTCACCGATATCGGCACCGTTGCGGACGTGATCCCGAGGAGGAAAGGCGTTCATGTCAGGGTCGAAACCGGCTACGACCCCGAGACGATCGCGATCGGCGCGTCGATCGCCTGTGCCGGCGTCTGCCTGACGGTGGTCGCGTTGCCCGAGCAAGGATCGAACCAGCGCTGGTTCGAGGTGGAAGCGTGGGAAGAAGCCTTGCGGCTCACCACGGCCGCCGATTGGCGGGCCGGTACCCGCATCAATCTGGAACGGGCGCTGAAGATCGGCGACGAGCTCGGCGGCCATATCGTCTCGGGCCATGTCGACGGGAGGGCTACCATTGTCTCCCGCGAAGAGGAAGGCGAGGCGGTACGCTTCACCCTGGAAGCGCCCGCGGAACTCGCCAAGTTCATAGCGCCAAAGGGCTCCGTGGCGCTCGACGGAACCTCGCTCACCGTCAACCATGTTGAGGGCAACTGCTTCGACGTTCTCCTGATCAACCATTCGCTCGCGGTCACGACATGGGGCGAGCGGCAGGCCGGAGACCCCGTCAACCTGGAGGTCGACACCATGGCGCGCTACGCGGCACGGCTGGCGGAGACAGCCGGGCAGGGTGGATCAGCTTTCCACGAATGATCTGAGACGACAGAGGGCGTCGTCCCACTGCCGCGAGACTTCATCGAGGTAGGAACGGACCTCGTCGATGGCTTCGGGCCGGAAACTGTATCGGGTCTCCCGGCCAATGCGGCTGCTGGCCACCAGTCCCGCCCTTTGCAGAACGTCGAGATGCTTGGTGACAGCCTGCCGTGTCATTGCCGTGTGCGCTGAAAGGCTGGCGATGGAGCGAGGCCGGCCGTCGCTCAGTCGATGAACAAGCGAAAGACGTGTCCTGTCTCCGAGCGCCGCGAAGATCGCGGCCGGCGCATGAACAACGACGCTCGTAGGGGAGGTTTCACCGTTCGACATGGGCCTTGATGTTCTTCATCTGCTCGGCCCAGCCGCCTTCGTTCATGCGCATGGCTTCCGGCATCCGATGCTTCGGCACCTTGTCGAAGCCGGATTCGATCACCGTCAGTTTCGTCCCGGTTCCTGACGGTTCGAGCCGGAATTCTACAAGCGTCGGCTCCTCCTTCGAGTAGTCGACCTTCGGGTCGACCGCGTAGGGATGCCAAGTGAAGGAGAAATGATGGGGTTTGTCCATGGCCACAACCTTCGCCTCCCACACGAGATGCTCGTACCCGGGATAGGTGATGTAGCCTCGGGCAACCCGGCCGGGCGCGAATGGCTCCTCCAGCCTGACGCGAAACCACGCACCGAATTCCCTGTAGTCGGTCAAAGCTTTCCATACGCGCTCAACAGGGGCGTCCAGATCAACATGCCTTTCGATTTTGTTCGTCATAACGCAACCTCCTGGTTGCTAGTCCTGTAATGCCGATGAGGGAAAAGGGCAACACAAAGGTTGCGTAATATTCACAGGTGGGAATCTGGCGTGGACCTGCCATGCCAGTTGGCCGCTTGCGCCATTGGTCGGTTCGGCCTAAGTCACGCGCTCTTCCGGAGACGTTCATGGCCGACCAGCAGAAACCCCATCTTCTCATCGTCGAGGCGCGCTTCTACGACGATTTGGCGGACGCCCTTCTCGGCGGCGCCAAGGCCGCGCTTGATCGTGCCGGCGCGACCTATGATGTCGTGACGGTCCCGGGTGCGTTAGAGATTCCGGCAGCGGTTTCCTTTGCGCTGGACGCGGCCGAGGACGGCGGCAGGGAATATGACGGCTACGTGGCGCTCGGCTGCGTTATCCGCGGCGAGACCCACCATTTCGACATCGTCGCCAACGAATCCGCCCGCGCCCTCATGGACCTTTCGGTCGAAGAATCGATCGCCATCGGCAACGGCATACTCACCGTCGAGAATGACGATCAGGCCTGGGCCCGGGCCCGCGCCAACGAAGGCGACAAGGGCGGCGCCGCCGCGCGCGCCGCGCTCACCATGATCGAACTTCGTCGCAGGCTGGGAGGCTGATCCCGATGTCGCCAGCCAGCGGGCCGAATGAGCCGGCGCTACGCCAGGCGAACAAGCGCGGCACGGCGCGACTGGCCGCCGTGCAGGCGCTTTACCAGATGGATATCGTCGGAACCGGGCTGCTGGAGATCGCGGCCGAATATGAAGCCTATCGGCTGGGCAAGGAAGTCGACGGCGACGTCTATCGCGAGGCGGACGCGCAATGGTTTCGCGCCATTCTGTCCGGTGTGGTCGAGCACCAGAAGGAGATCGATCCGGTCATCCGCCAATCGCTGCTGGACGACTGGCCGCTTTCGCGGCTCGATTCGACGCTGAGGGCCATTCTACGCGCTGGCGTCTATGAACTGTCGAGACGGCCCGATGTGCCTGTCGCCGTCATCGTCTCGGAATATGTCGACATCGCCAAGGCTTTCTACGAAGAAGACGAACCAAAGCTGGTCAATGCGGTGCTCGACCGGGTGGCGCGGAATGTTCGCGGCGAGGGCAGGGGGAGAACGGCCGGATGAACCCGGCCGGAGCCTCGCCCCGGCACATCGCCCTCATGCTGGCGACGCTGCAGGCGGTCATGGGGTCTTGCGCCCCGATCGCGATATCGATGGGCGGCCTTGCCGGGCTCTATCTTCTCGGCGCCGACAAGTCACTCGCAACCGCGCCGGTCACAGGCTTCAATGTCGGCGTCGCGCTGGGCGCGCTTCCGGCCGCAGCGCTCGCTCGCGCCGTTGGGCGTCGCAACGGCTTCTGGGTCGGCGCGCTTTTCAGCGCGCTTGGCGGCGGCATCGCAGCGGCCGCGCTCCTTCACCAGAATTTCTGGCTCTTCGTGATCGGCCTGCTGGTCATCGGCGGGGGTAATGCCTTCGTCCAGCAATATCGCTTTGCCGCCGCCGACAACGCCCCCAGGGAGTTCAAGGCGCGCGCCATTGCCTGGGTGCTCGCGGGCGGCATGTTCGCGGCGATTATTGGGCCGCAGACGGTCATCTATACGCGCGAGCTTTTGGCTCCCGTACCCTTTGCCGGTTCGTTCGTCGCGATCATAGGGCTGGCGGCGATTGGCGCAGCGATCCTGCTTTTCCTGAACCTGCCGAAGGACGCGCCCGCGGCTGAACTGCCCGAGCATGAGGCGGCGCGGCCCATGGCGACCATCCTCGCGCAGCCGCGGCTGATCATCGCCTTTCTCTGCGCCGTATCCAGTTACGGGCTGATGAGCTTCGTCATGACGGGCGCGCCGTTGGCCATGGTCGGCTGCGGGCTGGGCACGGACGACGCGGTCCATGGCATCCAGTGGCATGTCATGGCCATGTTCGGCCCGAGCTTCTTCACCGGCCGCCTCATCAACCGCTTCGGCAAGGAGAGGATCGTCGCGACCGGCTTGCTGCTCCTGATGGGTTGCGCGTTGACCGCGCTTTCAGGCCTTGCGCTGTGGCAGTTCTGGACCGCGCTCGTCCTGCTCGGAATCGGCTGGAACTTCGGCTTCATCGGCTCGACCGCCATCTTCGCGGAGACCTACCGCCCTTCGGAAAAGAACAAGGTGCAGGGCCTGCATGACTTCCTGCTTTTCGCAAGCGTCGCTTTCGCCTCTCTCATGTCCGGGCAGGTCTACAACACCTATGGCTGGTCGATGCTGAACTGGATCGTCTTTCCGGTCGTGGGCCTTTGTCTTGTGGCGCTGGGCATGCTCGTCGCGACACGGCACCGGCTCAGCATCGCCGCTGGCGAATAAGCCCAATTGTTAAGCCGAAAGGCGGGCAAAAACCGAACAAATCCTTGACGTTCTGCGGGCGGTTACGCATAAGCCGCCGCGAAGGGGAGGATTCCGTCTGGATCGATTCCTGCCCGAATCCTCACGGGTCCTCGGAGGGGTTCCTAAGGACCACATCAAGGGAAATGACCATGCTCTATGTCGTCATCGCCTGCGGTCTGCTCTCGATAGTGTACGCCATCTGGGCGACGCAGTCGGTGATGGCCGCGGACCAGGGCAATGCCCGAATGCAGGAAATCGCCGGCGCCATCCGTGAAGGTGCCCAGGCCTATCTCGCTCGCCAGTACACCACGATCGATATCGTCGGCGTGGTGGTCTTCCTTCTTGCCTGGTGGCTGCTTTCGGTCGCGGCCGCGATCGGCTTCCTGATCGGCGCGGTGCTTTCCGGCGCGGCCGGCTTCATCGGCATGAACGTTTCCGTGCGTGCCAACGTGCGCACCGCTCAGGCCGCTTCGAGCAGCCTGGCCGCCGGGCTCGAGATCGCCTTCAAGTCGGGCGCTATCACCGGCATGCTGGTGGCTGGGCTCGCACTTCTCGGCGTCTCGGTGTACTATCTTGTACTAACGCAGTTCATGGGCCTCGATCCGTCGAGCCGCGAGGTGGTCGACGCCCTTGTAGCGCTCGGCTTCGGCGCGTCGCTGATCTCGATCTTCGCCCGTCTGGGCGGCGGTATCTTCACCAAGGGCGCCGACGTCGGCGGCGATCTCGTCGGCAAGGTCGAAGCGGGCATCCCGGAGGACGATCCGCGCAACCCGGCCACGATCGCCGACAATGTCGGCGACAATGTCGGCGACTGCGCCGGCATGGCCGCCGACCTGTTCGAGACCTATGCGGTGACCGTGGTCGCTACGATGGTGTTGGCGGCGATCTTCTTTGGCGGTGCCGCGGTGCTGCCGAACGTGATGCTCTACCCGCTTCTGATCTGCGGCGCCTGCATCGTCACCTCGATCATCGGCATCTTCTTCGTCAAGCTCGGCGCCAACGGTTCGATCATGGGCGCGCTCTACAAGGGCCTTATCGCGACCGGCATCCTGTCAATCGCCGGCCTCGCCGTCGCCAATTCGCTCACCATCGGCTGGGGCGATGTCGGGACGGTGAAATCGCTGACCGGCGGGACGGATACTGTCGTCAACGGTACGGACCTCTTCGTTTGCGGCCTGATCGGACTCATCGTCACCGGTCTGATCGTCGTGATCACCGAATACTACACCGGCACCAACAAGCGTCCGGTCAACTCGATCGCCCAGGCGTCGGTGACCGGCCACGGCACCAACGTCATCCAGGGCCTCGCCGTGTCACTTGAAGCGACCGCGCTTCCCGCGATCGTCATCATCGGCGGCATCCTGGCGACGTTCCAGCTTGCCGGGCTCTTCGGCATCGCCATCGCGGTGACCACCATGCTCGGCCTTGCCGGCATGATCGTCGCCCTCGACGCTTTCGGTCCGGTCACCGATAACGCCGGCGGTATCGCCGAGATGTCGGGCCTGCCGGCGGAAGTGCGTCATTCGACCGACGCGCTCGACGCGGTCGGCAACACCACCAAGGCGGTAACCAAGGGCTACGCTATCGGTTCGGCCGGCCTCGGCGCTCTGGTGCTGTTCGCCGCCTATTCGAACGATCTTCGCTACTTTGCCGGCAACGGGGACAAGTTCCCCTACTTCCAGGGCATCGGCACGATCTCGTTCGACCTGTCGAACCCGTATGTCGTCGCCGGCCTGATCTTCGGCGGCCTGATCCCCTATCTCTTCGGCGGCATCGCCATGACCGCGGTCGGCCGCGCGGCCGGCTCGATCGTCGAGGAGGTGCGCAAGCAGTTCCGCGAGAATCCGGGCATCATGCAGGGCACGTCCAAGCCGAACTACGCCCGCGCCGTCGACCTACTCACCAAGGCGGCGATCAAGGAGATGATCATCCCATCGCTCCTGCCGGTGCTGGCGCCGCTCGTCGTCTATTTCGGCGTACTGCTGATCTCCGGTTCGCGTGCCTCGGCCTTCGCCGCGCTCGGCGCGTCGCTGCTCGGCGTCATCGTCAACGGCCTGTTCGTGGCCATCTCGATGACCTCCGGCGGTGGCGCCTGGGACAACGCCAAGAAGAGCTTCGAGGACGGCTTCACCGACAAGGACGGCGTGAAGCATCTCAAGGGCTCCGAGGCGCACAAGGCGTCGGTGACCGGCGACACCGTCGGCGATCCCTACAAGGATACCGCCGGTCCGGCCGTGAACCCGGCGATCAAGATCACCAACATCGTCGCGCTTTTGCTGCTCGCGGTGCTGGCGCACTGAGTCTTCGGACGGCCGCCAGCCCCGGCCGCCGAACACCTACAGAGGGTCCCGCGTCTGTTGCCGCGGGACCTTTTTCTTTGACGGGAGGGATCATGAAAGTCACGAGGATCGTGGCGAACATCGCCACGAAGGATGTCCGGGGCGCCGGGCGCTTCTATCGGGACGTGTTGGGCCTGGATCTGCTGATGGATCATGGCTGGATCGCCACCTACGGGTCGCGCGAGGTGGCGAACGTGCAGATCGGTTTTGCTTCCGAGGGCGGTTCCGGGACGGCGGTCCCCGACCTGTCGGTGGAAGTCGACGATCTCGATGCGGCGCTGGAGGCCATGCGGCAAGCCGGCTTCGTTATCGAGTATGGCCCGGCGGACGAGCCCTGGGGAGTACGGCGCTTCTATGTCCGCGATCCGTTCGGCCGGCTGGTCAACATCCTGTCTCACGCATAATCGTCCGCATTGCCAAGCAGGCGCACCTCGGCTAACCCGGCGCGCATGACCGTCACCGTCCGTTTTGCGCCGTCTCCCACCGGCTATATCCATATCGGAAACGCCCGTACGGCGTTGTTCAACTGGCTGTTTGCCCAAAAGCACGGGGGCCGGTTCATCCAGCGTTTCGACGATACGGATGTCGGACGCTCCAAGCAGGAATATGCGGACGCCATCCTGGAAGATCTGGAATGGCTCGGCATCAGCCCGGACCTGGTCGAATATCAGTCGAAGCGCGTCGCCGCCTACGACGCCGCGGTCGCGAAGCTCAAGGCCGCCGGCCTGCTCTATCCCTGCTACGAAACGCCGGAGGAACTGGAGCTTCGCCGCAAGATCAGGCTCTCCCGACGCCTGCCGCCGGTCTATGGCCGCGAGGCGCTGAAGCTTACCGAGGCGGAGAAAAAGGCCCTTGAGGCGGAAGGGCGCGCCCCGCATTGGCGTTTCCTGCTGCCGAACTTCGTGGAAACGCCCTTCGAGACGCAGCGGACGGAAATCCATTGGGACGACGTCGTCCGCGGTCCCGAGACAGTCGATCTCGCATCGCTCTCCGACCCGGTCCTTGTGCGCGCCGACGGGACCTACCTCTACACGCTCCCCTCCGTCGTCGACGACATCGACATGGATATCACCCATGTCATTCGCGGCGACGACCATGTCACCAATACCGGCGTGCAGATCGCGCTTTTCCAGGCGCTCGGCAGCGAGCCGCCAGACTTCGGCCACCACAATCTCCTGACCACGGCGTCGGGCGAGGGCCTCTCGAAGCGTTCCGGGGCATTGTCGATCAAGGGGCTGCGTGAGACCGGGCTGGAGCCGATGGCAGTCGCTTCGCTGGCCGTGCTCATTGGCACCTCCGAGAGCGTTTCGGCGATGCGCTCGATGACCGAACTCGCACAGCATTTCCAGCCGGCCGCGACCTCGCGCTCGGCATCGAAATTCGACCCCGATGAACTGAAGGTCCTGAACCGCGTGCTTCTCCACGGGATGGAATTCGAGGAAGCGCGGCCGCGACTAGCCGCGCTCGGCATCGACGGGCCGGACGCTGAGCCGTTCTGGCTGGCCGTGCGAGGAAATCTAGACATTTTTGCCGATGCCGCCCGATGGTGGCGGATCGTACGGCAGGGTCCTGAGGGCACGGCGGAGTTGTCTTCTGAGGATATCGCCTTCGTGCGCTCCGCCTTCGACTTTTTGCCGCCGGAGCCTTGGGACGATTCCACGTTCCGTGCGTGGACGGACAAGGTCAAGGAAGGCACCGGCCGCAAGGGCAAGGCGCTTTTCGCCCCGCTCCGGCTGGCGCTTACGGGGCTTTCTTCCGGGCCGGAGCTTGCAGATCTATTGCCTTTGATGGGTCGGGCAGGAACGTCGGCCCGACGACCCTGACCTTGCGATCCCGGTCGGTGGCGGGTGTCGGGCCGGCCGCCGCCGCCTCGGCCGAAGGATTCCCGCTCTTGGGCTTGCCGGCATCCCCGTCTTCCGCTCGCCGCGGTGCATGAAATGTCGGCGCCTTTTCCTCAGGCGCCGCGTCGTTCGATGGTGTTGCCGCGACGATGGACGACCGCGCAGCCTGTTCGCAGGTACAGCCGGGAAGGCGGGGTGCGTTCGCCTTGCGATAGAGGAAGGCTGTCGACAGGTTCTTGTAGGGCACGCCGGCGAGCGAAACCATGTCTTCCGATTCCTGGTCCGGAACATGGTAGTAAAGCTCCACCTTCGTGCCCGGGCACTGTGCCTGACAGGTCTGCTCGTCACGGGCGAAATTGGCAGGGGAGGTCGCGAACGAGATCGGAAAGTAGAACCCGTCGCAAGTGCGGACGCACATGGTGCGGTAGGTTCCGGAAGGGTCGATGCTGCCGCCTTCGGGTAGGTCCGCCGCCGGCTGGTCGCCTTCCTGCGGCGGTCCGGATCGACGGATGATGATGCCGGGATTGATCCGGGCGTAGATATCCCTTCCGTCGGAGGCCTCGTCTATTGGTCCGGGCAGCGCTCGTTCGGCCGTCTGCGGCTCATGGCACCCGTTGGCGTCGATGGCGGCCAGGATCTCCTGCCGGCTGGGCGCCTCCGAGCGCGCCGCCAGCGCGTCCCTCCGCCGTTCCAGCATGGACATGTTACGTTCCATCCGGTCGATCGTCTTGCCGATGGGGTCACAGCGGCCAGATGGGTCGTCGCGGAGGTTGCCGAAGAGCCCCGCGCAGCCGCTGCGCCGGGCGATGTTGTGCGCCCGCGAAAGCTCCGCGGTCTGGTCCTCGATCGCCTGCTCGTATCGCGCCAGCATCGTGCCGGCCGATCGGCTGGCCGGAGCCGAGGTAAGTTCAGCCTCGAGATGGCGGCAATACTGCCTGTCGGCCGCGGCGGCGGCAAACGAAAGGCCGGTGACGATGCCGAGGGCAAACACCGCGACCCCGACTTTTCCCGATGTTCCGCGCCCTGATTCCATTGCCGGCCCCGCTTGCGTGGATTCTAGCACCGACAGCTGGGCTTGTCGTCACGGACGATCGGGAGTGGTGAACGTCCTTGTGGCGATGCGTGACAGGCTCCGGTTGACAAGCGTGGCGCGCTCGACTACTTCACCGCCGGCGCCTGGCAGCAATGTCGGGCGCTGATTTATTGACGTGTCCCGTGGGTCTTTCCGCAAAGCGTGCGTGGAAGATCCTGTCAGGTTCCGGAAAAGGGAGCCAGAGGAGGGCGCGTTTCCTTCACCCGGGACACGAGGTTTCGGGTGCATTGCTTTGAAAGGGAATGCGATGAGCAAGCGCGAATCCGCGAAATACAAGATCGACCGCCGCCTTGGCGAGAATATCTGGGGCCGCCCGAAATCCCCGGTCAACCGCCGCGAATACGGACCTGGCCAGCACGGCCAGCGCCGCAAGGGCAAGATGTCGGATTTCGGCCTGCAGCTGCGCGCCAAGCAGAAGCTGAAGGGCCATTACGGCGACGTTTCGGAGCGGCAGTTCCGCAAGGTCTATGAGGAGGCAAACCGCCGCAAGGGCGACACCTCGGAAAATCTGATCGGCCTGCTCGAGTCGCGCCTCGACGCCGTCGTCTACCGCGCCAAGTTCGTCCCGACGATCTTCGCTGCGCGCCAGTTCGTCAACCACGGCCATGTCAACGTCAACGGTCGTCGGGTCAACATCGCTTCCTACCGCTGCAAGCCGGGCGACGTGATCGAGGTGCGCGAGAAGTCGAAGCAACTCGTCGCAGTGCTGGAGGCCGTGCAGCTTGCCGAGCGCGACGTGCCCGACTACATCGAAGCCGATCACAGCAAGATGACCGCCACCTACAGCCGCGTGCCGGGCCTTGCCGACGTGCCGTTCGCCGTTCAGATGGAACCGAACCTGGTCGTCGAGTTCTACTCGCGCTGATTGGTTCGCAATACCAACGTCAAAAGGCCGTGCATCATGTGCGCGGCCTTTTTCTTTGGCCTATGAGGGCGGCATCTCGACGACCGGCGCGCGGCACTCACCGCGCTCCAATTCCGTGCAGGGACGGAAGCGCATGTTCTTGGTCAGGCAGACGCGGACCTCGCGAAGATATTTGTGGTCGCAATCGACGCTGACCCCATCGGCTGGCATGCCGGGAGTCGCGGCGATGAAGGCAGCCTCGACATCGGACGGCTTCACCCGGTCCCCGTCGTCTCGGGAAAATCCGGATGGAATCTTGACGCTCCGATAGGCTTGGCGCAGGGCCGCAAAATAGGCGTCCTGGGAGAGCCCGGTGCATAGTCCGTGGGTTCGCCACTCATGGATGACCAGGCCGTAGGCCGGCATCAGATCCGATAGCGCGTTCAGCCGCTCTCGCGGTACCCGGCGAGGCGCGCTGCTTTGACAGTCCTTTGGATAGCCATGCTCGTATTGGGGCCACAACCCATGCACGATGAAGCCGTAGGCGGGACGCTTGCCACACTGGTATTTGTTAGCCCTTTCGCCTGCGGTAGCGCAGTAGCTCGGAGACCAGGATAGCGACAGGACGTAGAAGTCGAAGCCGCCGGCGTGGGAGGCGTCGGCATTTCCTGAACCACCTTTTGTGAAGCCGTCGGCGAACGCGCTTGCAAGGCACAGGCTGAATATCGCAAGGCAAAGGGAAAGCCGCGCGAATATCCTTCCTGTCACGTCAGCCATGCGTCGTTCAGCGCAGGACGCGGCAAAGGCCGTCATAGACCTTCCAGCGGTCGAAATTGACCAGGCAGAACTCGACATTGTGGCCCAGGCCTACGAAGCCCGCGCGATCCTCGATCAGGTACCACATGGCGTGCCGTCTTCCGTCCGACGTGTAGGCGGTCGCCTCGCAATAGGTGCGCGTGAACTCGCTGTCCGACATCGCCGGCTCGAATCGATTCTGCCGAATGTCGCGGAAATCGACGAGGTCGACGTTCGGCAGGTTCGGCACATGCGTCACCTGATAGCGGAATTTGCCGGCGATGCGAGAAAGCACCCAGTTCTGCGCGCAGGCCTGCGAGCCTTCGTCGTAATGGGCGTGCTGGCGTACGATCATGTCGGCCGCGCCGGCAGGCGCGAGGCCGCCGGCAAGGCAGAGAACCGAAGCGAGGGCGCCGATCGCGCGCCGGGCATTGATCTTCATGACGGTCCGTCCTGATTGTCGGAATGTGATTCTAGCGTCAAAATAGAGTGCTGTCTGCGGAAATCACGGTCAAGCGGCATCACCGCCCAGATCGTCGAGCGACCATGTCGCGTCCTTGTCCTCGCCAAGCCCCAGTGCAAGGAACGGCAAGATCTCAGAAAGCTCCTCCATAAGCACGAAGGGCGGGTTGACGATCGTCATGCCGCAGCCGTCGAGCCTGGGCTCGGCGGATTGCGCGCGAACGGAAAGGGACGCATCGAGGATTTTCGCAATGCCGCTGTCGGCCAGTCCTCGGCGAAAGCGTTCGACCGCGGCACGGTCCTTGACCGGATACCAGAGGGCGTAGATGCCGCCAGGCCATCGCCGATATGCCTTTTTCAGCCCGTCCAGCATGCGCTCGAATTCGCCGTTCTCCTCGAAGGGCGGATCGACCAGTACGAGCCCCCGCCTTTCCTTCGGCGGGAGATGCGCGCCCAGAGCGAGCCAGCCGTCGAGCTCGATCACACGGACCTGATAATCTCCCGCGAAGAGAGCCTTGAGGCTTCCCGCATCCTCGGGATGTAGTTCGATTGCGGTCAGCCTGTCCTGTCGGCGCAGGAGATGCCGGGCCAGCCATGGAGAGCCGGGATAGCGACGAAGGTCGCCTTGCGGGTTGAGTGCACGCACGGCGGCGAGATAGTCCCCCATCAGTGCCGCGGCAGCCCCTTGCGGGGCGGCGTCGAGCAGCCTGCCGATGCCGCCTTGCCATTCACCTGTCTTCCTCGCTTGCTCGCTGTCGAGATCGTAGAGGCCGATACCGGCATGCGTGTCGACGACGCGGAAGGCGGCTTCCTTGCGCTGCAGATAGGCGATGATCCGCGCCAGCACGACATGCTTGAACACATCGGCGAAGTTGCCGGCATGATAGGCGTGACGATAGTTCATCAAGGGGCTCTACAATGGACAGTCGGAATCCGGTAGAGAGGAAGCATGAATTCCCTTTCCCGCATCGATATCGGTCACTCCGCCTGTCCGCATGACTGTCCCTCGACCTGCGCGCTGGAGGTCGAACTCCTCGGCGGCAACCGTATAGGCCGCGTCCACGGCGCCAAGTCGAACAGCTACACCGCCGGCGTGGTCTGCGCCAAGGTCGCCCGCTATGCCGACCGGTTGCACCATCCCGATCGGCTCCTGAAGCCGCTGGTGCGTAGTGGGGCCAAGGGGGAGGGTGTCTGGAAGGAAGCGAGCTGGGACGCGGCCCTAGATCTCGTTGCGGAGAAATTCGTCGCGGCAGAGGAAAAGCACGGCTCCGAGACGGTCTGGCCCTATTTTTACGCCGGCACGATGGGCCTTGTGCAGCGCGATGGCATCGAGCGGCTGCGACATGCCAAGAAATATTCCGGCTTCTTCGGCTCGATCTGCACCAATCTCGCATGGACCGGCTGGATGATGGGGGCGGGTGCCTTGCGCGGCCCCGATCCCCGCGAGATGGGCAAGTCGGATTGCGTGGTGATCTGGGGCACCAATGCCGTCGTCACGCAGGTGAACGTGATGACCCACGCCATCCGTGCGCGCAAGGAGCGCGGCGCCAGGATTGTCGTCGTCGACATCTACGAGAACGCCACGATGAAGCAAGCCGACATGGGCCTTGTCGTCAGGCCCGGCACCGACGCCGCGCTTGCATGCGCGGTCATGCACGTCCTGTTCCGCGACGGCATGGCGGATCGTGCCTATCTGGAGAAATACACCGACGATCCTACGGGCCTCGAAGCGCATCTGGCGACGCGGACACCTGAGTGGGCATCGGCCATCTCCGGCCTGTCCGTTGCCGAGATCGAGGCCTTCGCCCGTCTCGTCGGCACGACCAGGAAGACCTATTTCCGGCTCGGTTACGGCTTTTCGCGCCAACGCAACGGCTCTGTCGCCATGCATGCGGCTTCCTGCATCGCGGCCGTCACCGGGGCGTGGCAATATGAGGGCGGCGGCGCCTTCCATTCCAATTCCGGCGTTCTGAAGCTGAATATGGACCTTGTGGAAGGCACGCGCCTGCGCGACCCGAAGATCCGCTATCTCGACCATTCCCGCATCGGCCCGGTGCTGACCGGCAAGGCGGATGCGCTTTTTGGCGGGCCGCCGGTGACGGCGATGCTGATCCAGAACACCAACCCGGCCAACGTCGCGCCCGAGCAGCGGCTGGTGCGGCGGGGCTTTCTGCGTGAGGACCTGTTCACCTGCGTGCACGAGCAGTTCATGACCGACACGGCCAAACTCGCCGACGTCGTCCTACCTGCGACGATGTTCCTCGAGCATGACGACATCTACAAGGGCGGCGGCAACCAGCACATCACGCTCGGCCCGAAGCTGGTCGAGCCGCCAGAGGGCCCGCGCACCAATCACTTCGTCATCGAGGAATTGGGCAGGCGCCTCGGTGTCGCGCATCTGCCGGGTTTCGGCATGACCGAGCGCGAGCATATCGACGTCATGCTGGAGAAGAAGGGACTCGGCACGTTCGAGACCTTCCGCGAGGCCAAGTGGGCCGACCTGCAGCCCCCATTCGAAGAGGCGCATTTCCTGAACGGTTTCGGCCATGCCGACGGCAAGTTCCACTTCAAGCCGGACTGGACGGGCCAAGCCGCGCCCAATCGCCCGCCGCGCTCGATGGGCGTGTTTGGCCCGTATGACCGCCTGCCGGAATTCCCGGATCATGTCGACCTGATCGAAGTGGCGGACAAGACGCATCCGTTCCGCCTCGCCACGTCGCCGGCACGCAATTTCCTGAACTCGAGCTTCACCGAGACGCCGGTGTCGAAGGCCAAGGAAGGCAGGCCGCAACTGCTTATCCATCCCGGCGATGCTTCCGCGCTCGGCATCGAGGAGGGCGGCCGCGTCGAGATCGGCAACAGGCGCGGCGAGGTCGTGCTGCATGCGAAGCTTTTCGACGGGCTGCACCGCGGTGTCGTCATCGCGGAAGGCATCTGGCCGAACAGCGCGCACGAGCGCGGCGAGGGCATCAACGTGCTGACCGGCTCGGACGCGCCCGCGCCCTATGGTGGCGCGCCGGTCCATGACAATCACGTGTGGGTGCGGGCTGCCGGCTGATTTCGCGCCACCTCGAAACGATCAGGGCGTAAAACGCGCCAGATGTTCGAGGTCGACCGCGCCGGATTCGCCGGAGTCCGGCGACGGCGACAGCAGGATCGCGCCGCTCTCTCCGCCGCGCTGGCCGAAGAACGTCACGCGGCCGCCGTCGAGGACCGCCCGGCCGCCGGCGACGAGCGAAAGCGCCAGCGGGTATAGCTGATGCTCGGCCTTCAGCACGCGCGCCGCAAGCCGTGCCTCGTTGTCTTCGGCCAGCACCGGAACGGCGGCCTGCGCGATGATAGGCCCGGCATCCACCTCCGCCGTAACGAAGTGTACCGTGCAGCCATGGATGCGGATGCCCGCGGCAAGCGCCGCTTCATGCGTGTCCAGTCCCTTGAAGGCGGGCAGCAGCGCCGGATGGATGTTGATCATCCGGCCGTTCCACCTCTCGACAAATCCTCCGCTCAGGCGGCGCATGTAGCCGGCAAGGCAGACGACCTCGACACCGCTCTCCTGAAGCGCCACGTCTATCGCGGCGTCGTGTTCCTCACGTCCGGGAAAATCCCCGTGGGCAATCGCTTTGGTCGGAATGCCGTTCTGGGCCGCCATCTTGAGGCCGTTCGCCTCCGGGTCGTTGGAGACGACCAGCACGATCTCCGCTGGAAAGGACGCTTCCGCCGCCGCGGCGATCAGCGCCGACATGTTGGAGCCGCGCCCGGAAATCAGGATCGCTGTCCGCTTCTTGTCCATGCCCTGTTCGTCGCTAGCTCGAGAAATCCATCGACCCAAGGAAGGCAACGCCTGCCTCGCGGCGCGCCACGACGCGACCCACCGGCAGCACCGTCTCGCCGGCCTGTTTCAGCACGGCTGCGACCTGCGCCGCCTGGCCTGCAGCGACCACCGCAACCATGCCGACTCCGCAATTGAAAGTCCGCAGCATTTCCCTGTCCTCCACCCCTCCCGTCCGCGCCAGCCAGGAAAAAACCGGCGGAATGTCGATGGCATCCAGATCGATCTCGGCCGCGTAGTCGTGCGGCAAGATGCGCGGCAGATTGTCGGGGAAGCTGCCGCCGGTGATGTGTGCCAGCGCCTTTATGCCGTGGGTGTTTCTTGTCGCCTGCAGCACCGGCTTCACATAGATGCGGGTCGGTTCGAGCAAGGCGTCGGCGAGGGTCCTCTCCTGCGCGAACGGCGCCTCGTCATTCCATTTCAGGCCGGATTTCTCGACGATGCGACGCACCAGCGAGAAACCGTTGGAGTGGACACCGGAGGAAGCGAGGCCAAGCAGCACGTCGCCTTCGACGATGTCGTCGGTGGGCAGAAGCTGGCCGCGTTCGACGGCGCCAACGGCGAAGCCGGCAAGGTCGTAGTCCTTCTCGGCGTACATGCCGGGCATCTCCGCCGTTTCCCCGCCCACAAGCGCGCAGCCGGCCTGCCGGCAGCCTTCAACGATGCCGGCGACGATCGCCGCGCCTTGGTCGGGGTCCAGCTTGCCGGTCGCGAAATAGTCGAGAAAGAAAAGCGGCTCGGCGCCCTGGACGACGAGGTCGTTGACGCACATGGCGACGAGATCGATGCCGATCGTGTCGTGCCGGCCGGCTTCTATTGCGATCCTGAGCTTGGTCCCGACGCCATCATTGGCGGCCACCAGGAGCGGATCCTTGAAGCCTGCCGCCTTGAGGTCGAAGACTCCTCCGAAACCACCGATCTCGGCGTCCGCTCCGGGCCGGCGCGTGGAGCGCACAAGCGGCTTGATCCGTTCGACCAGCGCGTTGCCCGCATCGATATCGACGCCCGCGTCGGCATAGGTCAGGCCGTTCTTCCTGGCGTTCATTGCGGAAATCCGCTGCCTTTCATGTCGTGGTCGGCTCGGCGCACATTGCACGAAGGCCCGGGCTTCGCAACCGCGCCGATCCTATCGTGCCGTCGCCCGGAGTGAAATCCGTGGACAATCGCCCATGACACGCTGGTATCTTGAAGCCTCGCCATCCAGCCGCCATGTAACGGCCCGACACGGATTGATGATGCCGATCCAGCCGCGGCTTCGCTTACTGCCACTCGACAGGCTTGAAGTGACGATACCCAATCTCATCACAGTGCTGCGTTTCTTCCTGGTTCCCGTCGTGGTGCTCGCCCTGCTGACCGGACACATGCAATGGGCATTTGCCGCATTTCTCACCGCCGGCATCTCGGATGGCGTGGACGGCTTCATCGCCCGCCATTTCGACCAGCGCTCCAAGCTCGGCGCCTATCTCGACCCGATCGCCGACAAGCTGCTTCTCGTCAGCGTCTTCGTCGTACTGGGCTATATGGGCGAGCTGCCACTCTGGCTCGTCATCGCCGCCGTCTCGCGCGACGGCCTGATTATAGGGGCCGTGCTCTTGTCGACCATCATGGGCAATCCGGTGGAGGTAAAGCCGCTGTTCGTCTCCAAGGCGAATACCGCCGTACAGATCGCTCTTGCTGCCTGGGTGCTTGCGGAGCTGGCTTTCGGGGCGGCGTTCGGGCCCGGCCGCCAATGGCTGGTTATGGCTTCGGGTATCTTGACCGCGGCTTCCGCCGCAGCCTATCTCGTCTCCTGGCTCAAGCACATGGCAGGACATGCCGAAAGCGAAACCCCAAAAGGCTGACCATGCCGCGACGCCGATAGATTGGCGCCAGCAGGCCTTTTTCTGGGGCGCCGCCGTCGTCGTCTTTGCGCTTTTCCTCTTCGTATTCAGCGACATCCTGCTGCCGTTCATCGCGGGCATGGCCGTCGCCTATTTCCTCGATCCCGTGGCCGATAGGCTGCAGAAGCTCGGCTTCTCGCGGCTGTGGGCGACCGTGGTCATCCTGCTTGCCTTCGTTACCGTCCTGGTGTTGGCGCTGATGATCATCGTACCGGTCCTCAGCAACCAGTTCGCCGACCTGATGAAGAACATGCCCGACTATATCGGTCGGCTGCAGGGACTCGTGACAAACTTCGACCCGGCATGGCTGGAGAAGACGCTCGGCGTCAGCGCCGCTCAGCTCAAGGACGGCTTGAACTCCCTGATGACGGAGGCAATCGGCTTCATCACGGGCCTGTTCAAGTCGCTCTGGAGTTCCGGCCTCGCCATCGTCAACATCGTCAGTCTCTTCGTCGTCGCGCCGGTCGTGGCGTTCTACATGCTGCTGGATTGGGATCGCATGGTAGCGACGGTCGACAGCTGGGTGCCGCGCGAACACGTCGCGACTGTACGCGCCATTGCAACCGACATAAACCGTTCGATCGCGGGCTTCGTCAGGGGGCAGGGCACGCTATGCCTGATACTCGGGATCTACTACGCGCTGGGGCTGACTGTCGTCGGGCTCAATTTCGGGCTTCTTATCGGCCTTGTCGCCGGCCTCATCAGCTTCATCCCCTATGTCGGCTCCCTGACCGGACTGATCCTGGCGCTCGGCGTCGCCTTCGTGCAGTTCTGGCCGGACTGGATGTGGATCGCCGCCGTCGCCGTCGTCTTCTTCGTCGGCCAGTTCATCGAAGGGAATATTCTTCAGCCGAAGCTGGTCGGCTCCAGCGTCGGCGTGCACCCGGTCTGGCTGATGTTCTCGCTATTGGCCTTCGGCGCGTTGTTCGGCTTCGTCGGACTGTTGGTGGCGGTGCCTTGCGCCGCCGCGATCGCGGTTATCATGCGGTTCGCGATTACCCGCTACAAGGCGTCGCCGCTTTATCTCGGCGAAGAACAGGCGCCTGCGCCGCGGCCCCGACGTCGCCGTCCCACCTCGTCAGGCGGCTGAACCATGGCCACCGATCGGCCCAGGCAGATTCCCTTGGCGCTCGCGCACGAACCGGCTCTCGGCCGCGACGACCTCGTGGTGACGCCCGCCAATGCGCAGGCGGTCTCAATGATCGACCGCTGGCCGGATTGGCCGTCCGCCGTCGTGGTGCTGGCCGGCCCGGCCGGCTCCGGCAAGTCGCACCTCGCCGCGATCTGGCAGGAGTGGTCGCAGGCAAGGAGCTTGCAGGTCGATGGACTGAGCCAGGGGGTCGGGGCCGCCGAGGCTGGGCCGGTGGTGGTCGACGGCATCGGCGATCGGCCGTTCAACGAGACGGCCCTTTTCCACCTGATCAACCAGGCGCGAACGAACGGCACTCACCTGCTTCTCACGTCGCGGCGTTTCCCGCTGGCCTGGGGCGTGAGGCTGCCGGATCTCGTGTCGCGGCTGAAGGTGGCGACGACCGTGGAAGTCCACGAGCCGGATGACGCCTTGCTTGAAGGCGTGATCACAAAGCTCTTCGCCGACCGTCAGATAGAGGTCGAGCCGCATGTCGTGAGCTATCTGTCGCGGCGGATCGAACGCTCGGTCGCAACTGCGATCGACGTCGTCGGCCGCCTGGACCGCGTGGCGTTGGAAGAAAAGTCGAGGATCACCCGCGCGCTTGCCGCCCGGATCGTCGGCGCGTTCGAGGAAGGGCAGCGCACGCTGCCCATCCCGTGATGCGACGCTAGTGGATCATCGCCAGAGGCGATTCGAGTTGTTCGAGGACTGGCCGACCGCAAAGCCGATCATGAAACCGACAAAGCCTATCGCGAGCGCCGCGGTGGAGACTGTGACCGGATTCTCCTGGGCCACTTCCGATACGGTCTGGGCCTGCGTCCGCAACGTCGAGGCGGCGCTTGATGCTCTTGAAGCGGCGCCGTCATACCAGCCCTTGGCATTTTCCGCCGCTTGCGCGGCCTGGTCCGACAACCTTTCGTTTATGGTCTTCAGTTGCCGCTTGAGGTCGGCGATCTGCTTCTCGATCGCGTTTGTCACTTCTTCCGGGGTCTTCTGGTCCGCCATGGCTATCTCCCATTCCTGAGGTCATGGAAGAACGGCGGCCGATGGAGTTGGTTCCGGGCGCGCGGCCCCACGAGGCGATTTCCCGTTTGTCAGCCGCTTGCGGTCGGCCTATCAATAGAGGCATTCCGAGCGGAGAGGGGTCGCCGCATGCGCGAGGTCCTCTGGACCATCATCCTTTTTGCCTTGCTGGTCGCGGGAGCCGCCGGAGGCTTCCTCGTCAGAGCCCGCATACCTGAGCCGCACCGCAACCAGCCGACGATCGACTTCCTGCGCATCGTCACTGCGCTGCTGGTCACCTTCGCCGCTTTGGTCATGAGCCTGCTCCTTGCCTCTGTCCGCAACGCCTATGACGGTGCCTTTCACGACCGCGGCCACTACGCCGCCAGCCTTGCCCAGCTCGATGCCTGCATGCGCGACTACGGCCCCGAACTGGCCCGCGCTCGCGCCTCGCTGCACGGCTACACCGCCGCGGTGATCGCCAGCACATGGCCGAACGAACCGCCGCCGAAGGGATTGGATTATCCGGACACGTCAAGCATGCCGCGCCTTGGCGAAGTGCCGGTGCTAGCCGGGATGATGAGCGAAATCGGGCTCGCTATCGACGCGCTTCAGCCAGGAGATGCGCTGCACACGGCGCTGGCGGCGCACTGCGCCGCGGATTTCATCGATGTGGCGCATGCCCGCTGGGCCGTGATCGAGGATGTCCACGGCTCACTTTCCGCTCCCTTCGCCGGCGTGCTGATGTTCTGGCTGATGCTCGTTTTCCTGAGTTTCGGGCTCCAGGCTCCGCGCAATGCGCTGGCGGTGACGGTGATCGGCATCGCCATCGTTTCGGTGGCGAGCGTTATGTTCGTCATCCTGGATCTCGACCTGCCCTATGGCGGGCTGTTCGGCATACCGAGTACGTCCATGCGGCTGGCACTGGCCGACATGCTGAGATAGCCGAGCCGGAACGAACCTTTGGGTGAGTGGCGATCCCGGCAGGATTCGAACCTGCGACCATCGGCTTAGAAGGCCGGTGCTCTATCCAGCTGAGCTACGGGACCGTCTTCCAGAGCTCTAATCGAGCAGCGCCGGTCAATGCGTCCAGGGCGTCTTGCGGTCATAGCGGAAATTGTCCGAATAGGAAATCTGTCGCCGCTTGGCCTCGTTCGGCAGTTCGACGCGATAGGCGATGCCGTTTCGCTGCGCATAGGTCACGGCTTCCTCTCGAGTGGCGAATTTCAGTCGGACCTGGGCCTTCATGTCGCCGGATGTGGTATACCCCATCAGCGGGTCGATCTTGCGTGGCTTTTCAGGCTCGAACTCGAGCACCCAGTAGCCGGTCTTGGCTTTTCCCGACTGCATGGCGGTCCTGGCGGGGCTGTAAATGCGAGCTGCCATCTTTCCCTCGTTCGATCCGTTGGTCGGAGCGGCAGGATTCGAACCTGCGACCCTCTGGTCCCAAACCAGATGCGCTACCAGACTGCGCTACGCTCCGATCAGATGCCTCTCTAGAGTCACATGCCTGCGGAAGCAAGTGCGGCGGTAGAAGGGGTGTGACACGTCGCTAGCTCACGCCCTTCGGGACGTGCTCCGGCGGCACGGTCGCGACGACTTTCTGCCGGTGGAAGATGAAGAGGCCGGCCAGCACCACGATCGCCGAGCCGACCCAGATGCGGTTTTCCGGGATGTCTCCGAAGATCAGGTAGCCGAGGATCGCGCTCCACAGGAGCATGGTGTACTGGAACGGCGCGAGCGTCGAGGCCGGCGCCAGCTTCAGCGACCGCGTGATGAGAAGATGCGCGGAGCAGGAGACGACGCCAAGAAGAAGCAGTTCGAGGAATTCGGCGATCGACGGCGTCTTCCAGGCGCCGACGGTCAGGACCGCTCCAAGAATCACGCCGCCGATCGTCTGCCATGTCACCAGCGTGGCGTCGGTCGTCCCGCGCAGGAAGCGGCTGAGGATGAGCGAAGTGGCGAAAGCAAGGCTTCCCACGATCGCATAGCCGGCCGCCAAGGAAAAAGCGGACGATGACGGCTTCAGCATGATGAGCACGCCGCAGAAGCCGATCCCGATCGCCATCCATCGCCTCCAGCCCACTTGTTCGCGCAGGAAGAAATGCGAGAGCGCGGCGACGTAGATCGGGGCGGCCATGTAGAAGCTCATGACGTCGGCGAGCGGCAGGTAGACCACTGCCGCGTAGAAGCAGGCGGTATCGACCGTCGTCAGTACGGCTCGAAGGAGGACGAGACCGGGGCTGCGGATCGCGAAAACCGTCCCCTTTTCCTGGCGCAGGAGCATCGGGCCGAGCACAAGGAAGAAGCCAACCGAACGGATGAGCACGACCTGTCCGACGGAGAAGGAGGCGACAAGCCATTTCCCCAGCGCATCGTTCAGGGTGAACATGAAGTCCCCGAACAGCATCAGCAGGATGCCTGTCAGGACGAGACTGTCGGCGCCGCCGAAGCGAGGCTTGATCACGCCGCTTTCTCCAACCGCGCGGTTCCGCAATTCCGAAAATGCCCCAGCGCTTCAAGGGCGAAAGCCGTCGCCGAAGCAGAACCACGGCAGGGAAATCGGTTGGGCCTGGCCCTCGGGGGGCGTAGGCAGGAGCGACCAGAGTTCTCAAAGCGGTTACCGTTCGATCTCCGCCGGATTAACCACGCGGGAAAGTAACCCACGGGTTCCAATGGCATTTTAGCAACCGCGAAAAGAGTTCGTTAAATGGCGATCGCAACAATCCGGCATGCAAGCCGACAGGGGTTCCACATGACCAAGGACAGGGGATTCAACTACGACCGGCCCGCCAAGACCGAATTCAAGGGAGGCGGCAGGATGCTGAGCTATGCCTTTGACGGGCTGTTCCCGTTCATCCTCCTGTGCATAGCCTATCTGGCCAGTTCGCATTACTTCCTGGGCTGAGCCGCCCGAGAACACCGGCCCGCGAGCCTGTCGCGGACCGGAAGCATGATCGGGCCGTTACCGGTTCGTGACGCAATGGGACATGAAGGCCTTCTTGCCCCTGGCCTTGACACTCGCCGACGCGGCATTGAATGCCGAGAGACACTTCTGCCTTTTTGCTTCATGTTCGCCCGATGCTTTCTGCATCGCGCTCCTGGATACGTGATTTATTCCAGCCGCCATGACCGCCGGAGCAGGTGAAAAAGCAAGAGAGATCAAGGCTACGGTACCAACGGCGCGAACGAATGACGAAATCATACTTGCCCTCCTTGGTTTCGAACGCGCCTCAAGTTCTCTCCAGTCACAATCCCCAGACAGATGCTGAGGCGAAGAATAGTTGGACCAGATTTCACCGCCTAAGCTGCCAGGCAGCGCGGCGTGGGTCGAGGCCGCTTTCTCGTCCGCGCCATCCTTCCGCCGTCGCGGCTACATGCCACGCAAAGGTGACTGGAGCGTCACGACCGGGCTTTGTATAGGCTTGGCCAGGCAAGACGTATGCGTCGGGAAGATCGATGGCGGTGGATATCGGCTATGTGAGCGCGGTGGGCGCGGGCGCGCTGTCGTTCCTGTCGCCCTGCGTGCTGCCGCTCGTGCCGCCCTATCTCTGCTACATGGCCGGCGTGACGGTCGAAGATTTCCGGGGGAGCGGCCAGGAAACCGAGATGAGGCGGGCGGTCCGTGCACCGCTTCTGGCGGCGTCGGTCGCTTTCGTACTCGGCTTTTCCACCGTCTTCGTGGCGCTCGGCGCCGGCCCCTCGACGATCGGGACGCTGTTGAGGCACTGGCAGCAGCCGCTGGCGATCGTGGCGGGGCTGCTCATCATCCTGATGGGGCTGAACTTCCTCGGTATTGTCAGAATCCCGCTTCTTTCCCGCGAAGCTAGGTTCCAGACCACGGGCCGACCCGCCAATGCGCTGGCCGCCTATCTGATGGGGCTCGCCTTTGCCTTCGGCTGGACGCCGTGCATAGGGCCGGTGCTCGGACCGATTCTCACCCTTGCCGGCGGCCGCGAGACCGTGTCGCAGGGAGCGCTGCTGCTCGCCGCCTATTCGATTGGTCTCGGCATACCCTTCCTGCTGGCTGCGCTCTTCTCGGGGGCATTCATGCGCTTCCTGGGTCGTTTCCGCATGCATCTCGGTCGCGTCGAGAAGGTAATCGGCGGGCTGTTGGTCATCGCCGGCGTCGCCTTTCTCACCGGCGGAGTCCAGTTCGTTTCCTACTGGCTGCTCGAAGCATTCCCGGTGCTCGGGCAACTCGGTTGAGCCTCGGCTTTGTGCCGCGTTGAAGGGGTGTTAAGAGAAGCCCCTCAAGATCGGCTTTCACGCGAGTTTCCATCCATGAAGACCCGAACCTGCCTGTCGGTTATTCTCGCCGCCGGAGAAGGCACGCGCAAGAAGAGCGCGATGCCCCAGGTG
>JBQCFA010000104.1:0-3229 GCA_051959695.1 Rhizobiaceae bacterium | reverse complement strand
CACCTTCGCGCTCGACGGCAACCCGCTGGTCGGCCCAGTGCAGGGCCTGACCAATTTCTGGTGCGCCTGTGCCGTCATGGCCGGGTTCAGCCAGGGCGGCGGCGTGGGACTCGCGCTTTCCAACTGGATGGTGAACGGCGATCCGGGCTTCGATGTCTGGGGCATGGATGTTGCCCGCTTCGGCGAATGGGCGACGCTTCGCTATACCAACGCCAAGGTGCGCGAGAACTATTCGCGCCGCTTTTCCATCCGCTTCCCGAACGAGGAGCTGCCGGCGGCAAGACCGGCGCAGACGACGCCACTCTACGACACGATGGTCGCGCAGAACGCCGTGATGGGCGACAGTTGGGGGTTGGAGACGCCGCTCTGGTTCGCACCGAAGGGCACGGATCCGAAGGACATCGTCTCCTTCCATCGTTCCAACGATTTCGAGCATGTCGGCAATGAGGTGCGCGCGGTGCGCGAGCGCGTGGGCGTGACCGAGATCGCCAATTTCGCCAAATACGAGGTGAGCGGCCCCGGCGCCGAAGCCTTCCTCAACCGGGTCCTGACCAACCGTATGCCGAAGATGGGCCGCATCGTGCTGTCGCCGATGCTGAACGAGTTCGGCAAGCTGATCGGCGATTTCACGATAGCGAAAACGGGCGACGAGCGCGTGAGGGTGTGGGGCTCCTCGGCCGCCGCGAAGTACCATATGCGCTGGTTCGAAAAGCACCTGCCGAAGGACGGTTCCGTGCATATCCATCGCTTCGACCAGACGCTGGTCGGGCTTTCGATCGCCGGCCCCAGATCGCAGGAACTTCTGCAGAAGCTGGTCGACGTCGACGTGTCCTCGAAGGCCTTCCGCTTCATGGACTTCCGCGAGATGGCGGTCGGCGGCGCGCCCTGCATGGTCAACCGCATCACCTATACAGGCGATCTCGGCTACGAGATCTGGATGCAGCCCGCCTATGAGCGGCTTGTCTACAAGGCCATCAAGGAAGCGGGCCAGGAATTCGGCATCGTCGATTTCGGCATGCGCGCGCTGCTTTCCATGCGGCTCGAGAAGAATTTCCCGACATGGTTCCGCGAATTGCGCCCGATCTACGGGCCATTCGAGGGCGGCATGGACCGCTTCATCAAGATGGAAAAGAACGATTTCATCGGCCGCGATGCGGCGGCGAAGGAACTGGAAGCGGGGCCGAAGCTGAAGCGCGTTTCCTTCGTCGTCGATGCGCTCGACGCCGACGTCATGGGCGACGAGCCGATCTGGGCGAAGGTATCGACGGACTACGGCACGGTCGAGAAGCCGCATGGCTATGGGGCAACCCGTTTCGACGGCAAAGGCAAGGAAACCCGGACGTCCGAGGCCGAGGAGGGAGATTCTTCCATCCGCGGCATCGTCAGCGGCGAATGGCGAGTGGTCGGCTGGGTTACCTCAGGCGGCTATGCACACCATGTCGACAAGTCGATGGCGCAGGGCTACGTCCCCGCGGCGCTGGCGGAGGACGAAAGCACGGGCCTGTTCGAGATCGAGATTCTCGGCCGCCGCCGCCCGGCACGGATCAATGTGGAACCGCTGTTCGACCCGACCGGAGAAAAGATGCGGGCATGAACGAGGGTACTCTCCCCTCGTTCAATGCTCCTTGGAGCCTGAGAAGAAGAGCTTTTCCCACTTTTTCTGCGCCTCGTAGCCCTCGCGGATGAAGGGCGTGAACGGCGCGAGATTGAGAAGCAGCCAGTTGGTCAGGCTGGCGGGGAAGCGCGTCGGCTTGACGAAATCGACGAACAGCACCACGCGCGTCTCGTCCGAATGGTTCCAGGCCTCGTGCTCGTAGGCGTCGTCGAAGATCAGCACCTTGCCCTCGTCCCAGTGGCAGACCCGGTCGAGCACCCGGATGGCGATCTTCTCCCTCGGTTCCGGCACGCGCAGCCCGAGATGCAGCCTGAGGACACCGTTATAGGGGCCGCGATGCGGCTTCAGATGCTTGCCGGGTTCGAAGATCGAGAACATCGCGGCCTTGAGACCGGGAATCTTCTGCAGGATGCGCCAGGTTTCCGGGCAGGCGCGGACGGCCCCTTCCGACACCGAGCCGTAGCCGCCAAAGACAAAGGTCTTCCAGTTGCGGTCCGTCGAGATGGAACTCACCTCGTTCACGATCTCGTGGAAGCCCGGCAGTTCGTCCTTGCGCGTCAGGACCCGGTCTAGTTCGGTGCGTATGAGATGCCATTCCGCTTCGATGCCCGCCACCCAGGGAAAAGTGGCGTTGTCGTAGACGGGCGGGTTGCCGTGAACGGCATATTTGAAGTTGAGCCTTTCGGCCCAATCGACAATGGCCTGCCCGATCCGGTAACCGAGGCCCTTCTTGAACATAAGGTCCTCAAGGCCCTCGGTACGCTTCTGCTCGAATTGTGCGGCGGTGACTTTCTGGTCCATCTCAGGCGATCCTGCGACTCTGCACGGGGGTGGTGTCCCGCCATGCTGGCATGAAATATCGCCGGCAAGCGGCGATTCAACCCGCATGTGGGGGACCGCAATTGAGGCGAAATCACGGCGGCCGCCTGCTCGTCCGCACCGTCGGGTCAGTGCGACGCCGCCGATTTGTCGACGAAGACCGTCAGCGATCCGTCGTCCTTCAGCTTCGTGGCGACGACGTCCTGAGGCTTGACCGACTTCTCCTGGAGCTTGGCGTTGAGCGCGGTGTTGGCCTGAATCGCGTCCTGCAGGCTTTTGATGCCCGTGCGATTTTCCGACGCTGCCTTCGCGACGGCGCCACGCTCGCTTTCCCCGCCGCTTCCAACGTCCACGATCTGGATCGAGGCAACCTTGCTCATCGATTGCACGCGCCTGGCGCTATCCCCGCTGGCGCGTATCCCGGCTATCGCCGAATCGATCGCGCTTTCACCGGGCGTCGCCGCGCCTTCGGCCGGGGCCACGCCACCGGTGTTGGGCGTCTGCTGCACGCTGTCGCTCATGGCCTTGGTCGCCTTGTTGGCATTGTTGGCGGGGCCGGCCGCAAAAGCGGGTAAAAAAAACAGGAACGAACAAGTCATCGCGACGCCGATGGCCAATTTTCTCATCGTACGGCTCCCTTCCTCACGCCTCCCCTGGGGAAACAGCACCGAAAGCCAAGGGTTCCCTCAAATCGACGCCAGCGCCGCTCAGCCCCGCGACGGCTTGCCGGGTCCGCGCGCGAATGCGGCAAAATCGGCAAGCGTGCGCCGGATGTCCTCCCTCGCCTCCGGCCGA
>JBQCFA010000103.1:0-9439 GCA_051959695.1 Rhizobiaceae bacterium | reverse complement strand
CTGACGTTGTTCCAGGTGCCGGTCGGCGTGAAGCGCCGCTTGACGCCGCCGAAGCCGGAAAGCCCCTTGCGTATCTGCTCGGGCGTCATGCCGAGTTCGTGCGCCACCGCGATCGCCGCCGTGGCGTTGGAGACGTTGTGGCGGCCGGGCATTGGAAGCGCGAGCCGGTCGATGCTGACGGCGGCGCCACTCTTGCGGTTGCGGATGGTCACGTCGAAATGCTGCGTCGTGCCTTCCATGCGCCGGTTGGCGAAGCGCACGTCGGCCTGCGGGTTTTCGCCGTAGGTGATGACGCGGCGATCCTCGATCCTGGAAACAAGCGCCTGCACCTCCGGGTGGTCGATACACATGACGCCGAAGCCGTAAAAGGGGACGTTCTCGACGAAATGGCGGAATGCCTCGCGCACCTTGTCGAACGAGCCGTAGTGGTCGAGGTGCTCCGGGTCGATGTTGGTGACGACGGCGATATCGGCCGGCAGCTTGAGAAAGGTGCCGTCGCTCTCGTCGGCCTCGACCACCATCCACTCGCCCTCGCCCATGCGCGCATTGGTGCCGTAGGCGTTGATGATGCCGCCATTGATGACGGTCGGATCCAGTCCGCCGGCCTCGAGCAGCGTCGCCACCATGGAAGTCGTGGTGGTCTTGCCGTGCGTGCCGCCGATGGCAATCGCCTGGCGAAAGCGCATCAGTTCGGCCAGCATCTCGGCGCGTCGCACGATCGGCAGCAGCTTTTCCCGCGCCGCGACGAGTTCCGGATTGCTCTTCCTGATGGCGCTCGAGACCACGACGACTTCTGCGTCGCCGAGATTCTCCGCCTTGTGCCCGACAAAGCACTGGATGCCCTTCTCGCGCAGGCGCTGCACGTTTGCGCCGTCCGCCTGGTCGGAGCCCTGCACACGATAGCCGAGATTGGCGAGCACTTCCGCGATGCCGCTCATGCCGATGCCGCCGATGCCGATGAAATGCACCAGGCCGATAGTCTCCGGCATCTTCATGCGCGCGTCCCCTTCCTGAAATCCGCCACTCCGACGCCTCCGGCAATAGCCTCTGTCAGGTCGGCGAGCAACTGCGCCGCATCCGGCTTGCCGGCCGAGCGGGCGGCCGCCGCCATGGAGAGCAGCCGGGCTTTGTCTTCCATCATGCCGCCGATCAGCGCCGAAAGCCGCTCGGACGACAGGCTCTCCTGCCGATGCACTTCCGCTCCGCCGGCCTTCGCCAGCGCAGCCGCGTTTGCCGCCTGGTCGTGGTCGAGCGCATGCGGGTAGGGAACAAGCAGCGCCGGCCGCCCGATAACCGCGATTTCCGAAACGGTGGACGCGCCTGAGCGCGATATGACCAGATGCGCCGACGCCATCCGCGCGGCCATATCGTTGAAGAAAGGAGAAACCTCGGCCTGGACGCCCATGCCCGCATAGGCGGCGCGCACGGCGGCTTCGTCTTCAGGCCGCGCCTGCTGGGTAACGGCGAGACGACGGCGCGTCTCTTCCGGCAACGCAAGCACGGCCGGTGGCACGGCTTCCGAGAAGAACTGCGCGCCTTGGCTGCCGCCGAAGACGAGGAGCCGGAAAGGCTTCGACCGGTCGAGCGAGGGATAGGCGGATTTCGCCGCTTCGATCACTGCCGGGCGGACCGGGTTGCCGGTGACCACCATCTTGTCGGCCGCACTCCCCTCCCCGTCGGCCATGAAGCCGCCGGCAATTGCCGTGACGCGGGCGGCGAGCGCCCTGTTGGCGCGGCCCATCACGGCGTTCTGCTCGTGAATGAGCGTTGGGATGTTGCGCCTGGTGGCGGCGAATAGCGGCGGCAATGTCGGATAGCCGCCGAAACCGACGACGATCGCCGGTTTCAGCCTCTGCATCAGCGCCGAGGCTTGAGTGAATCCGCGCCAGAGCGTCCAGCCCGAGCGGGCCATGGCAAGCGGGTTGCGCGAGCCGAAGGTGGCCGAAGGGACCGTATGGACCTCCTCGGCCGGGAAACCGCCGGCAAAGCGCCCGGCGCGCCGGTCGGTGGCGAGATGCACCGACCAGCCGCGCCGCTTCATCTCATGCGCGAGCGCTTCGGCCGGGAACAAGTGGCCGCCCGTGCCGCCGGCCGATAGAAGGATCGTCCGTTCGCTCATTCAGCCGGCAGCGGTCCTGCCGCGCGCGGGGTGAAGGTGATATGCGTCCGCTTGGAGGGCCGCCGCCGGGTCAGCGCCAGCACCATGCCCATGGCGATGGCGACGGCGATCAGCGAGGAGCCGCCATAGGAGATGAATGGCAGCGTCATGCCCTTGGCCGGCATGAGCTGCAGATTGACGCCCATGTTGATGATCGACTGCAGCCCGAACTGGACGACGAGGCCGGCGATAGCGTAGCGGCTGAAATCGTCCTGCTCGTCGAGCGAACCCTTCAGTCCCCTCAACACGACGAAGGCGAAGAGCAGGAGGATGACGGCGCAGAGGATCAGTCCGAATTCCTCGCCCGCGACGGCGAAGACGAAGTCCGTGTGGCTGTCTGGCAGCACGCGCTTGATGACCCCCTCGCCCGGTCCCTGGCCGAACCAGCCGCCGCGCATCAGCGCCTCGCGCGCCGTATCGACCTGAAAGGTGTCGCCCTCACCGGTCATGAACTTGTCGATGCGCTTGGCGACGTGGGGAAAAACCTCATAGGCCGCGCCGAGCCCGCCGATCGCCAAGGCGCCGAGCGCGATGATCCAGACCCAGGACAGGCCGGCCATGAAGAACATGATGCCCCACGTCGCGACGAGCAGCATGGTCTGCCCGAGGTCCGGCTGCGCAACGAGCAGGGCCACCGTAAGGCCGAGGAGGATCATAGCGAAGAGATTGCCAGGTATGTCGGGTTGGCGGGCGTGCTCGGCGAACAGCCAGGCGCAGACGATGACGAAGGCCGGCTTCATGAATTCCGAGGGTTGGATCGAGATGCCGGCGAGATCGATCCAGCGCCGTGCGCCCTTGACCTCGATGCCGAAATAGAGCGCCGCCAGCATGAGTAGCAGCGATACGGCGAGCATGACGATAGCGAGCCGCCTTATCTGCCTCTCATTCAGGAAGGAGACACCGATCATGGCCACCAGCGCCGGGGCCATGAAGACGATCTGGCGGATGACGAAATGATAGGGTTCCAGCCCGATGCGCGTGGCCACCGCCGGACTGGCGGCAAAAGACAAAACGATGCCGAGCAGCATTAGCGAAAGAAAGGCCGCGAGATACCAGCGGTCTATCGTCCACCACCAATTGCCCACCGGGCCCCGATCCAGACGGCTAACCATCAGCGCATCCCTCCGATCATCTCGATATTTTCAAGCGAGGCTACCGCCGTGCGGAACGCCTCCCCGCGCACTTCGAAATTCCTGAACTGGTCGAAACTCGCACAGGCCGGCGAAAGCAGGACCACCGCCTCGCCGGACAAGTCTTCCGCCGCATCGCGCGCGGCATGCTCGACGGCGGCGTCGAGCGTGCCGGAAATCTCGTAGGGGGCCGCGTCGCCGAGCGTCGCGGAAAAGGCGGGCGCCGCCTCGCCGATCAGATAGGCCTTGGCGATGCGCGGGAAGAAGCTCTTCAGCGAGGCGATGCCGCCCTGCTTCGGCAGTCCGCCGGCGATCCAGTAGATACGCGGGAAGGACGACAGTGCGGGCGCCGAGGCATCCGCGTTCGTCGCCTTGGAATCGTTGACGAAGAGCACGTTGCCACGCCGGCCTACCTGCTCCATGCGGTGCGCCAGGCCCGGGAAGCTCCTCAGGCCGGCCTGGATCTCGTCCAGGGTCAAGCCGATGTCGAGGCAGGCGGCTGTCGCAGCGATGGCGTTCTGGGCGTTGTGCTGGCCGCGCAACGAGCCGATCCCCTCCAGCGACACGACCGGCTGCATGCGTCCGCTCCAGGCCTTCACGATGGTGGAGCCGTCGGCGAACATTCCGTCAGCCAGCGCCAGTCGCTTGGACACGCGCACGACATCCTTGCCCGCATGCTCCAGCCGGTCGGCGATCTCGGCGCAGTAGATATCGTCGACACCGACAATGGCCTTCCTGCTGCCGGCAACGAGCCTCTCCTTGACGTCGGCATAGTGCTGGATGGTGCCGTGGCGATCGAGATGATCGGGGGTGATGTTGAGGAGAACCCCCGCGGTCGGATTCATCGAAGGCGCCAGGTCGATCTGGTAGGAGGAGCACTCCACCACGTAGATGCGCTCGAGCGTCGGCGGTTCGAGTGTCATGACGGGCCGGCCTATGTTGCCGCCCATCTGAGCATCGCGCCCGGAAGAAGCGATGATGTGGGTGGTGAGCGCGGTGGTCGTCGACTTGCCGTTGGTGCCGGTGATGGCAATGAACGGCGCGTCCGGCGCCCTTGCCCTGCGCTCGCGGGAGAAGAGCTCTATGTCCCCGATGATTTCGACGCCGGCGCCGCGCGCAAGCTCGACGCTCCAGTGTGGTTTCGGATGCGTCAGCGGCACGCCGGGCGAAAGGACGAAGGAGGCAAGGCCGCTCCAGTCGATCTTTCTGAGGTCGGCGACCGGGATGCCGGCGGCCTCCGCCGAGCCAACGCTTTCCGGATTATCGTCCCACGCGGTAACCGCCGCCCCGCCCTCGACCAGCGCGTGCGCCGTCGCGATCCCCGAGCCGCCGAGGCCGAAGACTGCAACTGCCTTGCCCTTGAAGGAGGTAGCGGGGATCATGCGCTACCTCAGCTTCAGCGTCGAGAGGCCGATGAGCGCGAGCATCACCGCGATGATCCAGAAGCGGATCACCACCTGGCTTTCGGTCCAGCCGAGCTTCTCGAAATGGTGATGGATGGGCGCCATCAGGAACACCCGCCGGCCGGTCATCTTGAAGTAGCCGACCTGGATGATGACCGACAGCGCCTCGGCGACGAAAAGCCCGCCGATGATGGCGAGCACGATCTCATGCTTGACCGCGACGGCAACCGTGCCGATCAGGCCGCCCAGCGCAAGCGAGCCCGTATCGCCCATGAAGATCGCCGCCGGCGGCGCGTTAAACCAGAGGAAGCCGAGACCGGCCCCGATGACGGAGCCGAGGATGACGGCGAGTTCACCGGTACCCGGGACGAAATGGATCTGCAGGTATTCGGCGAAGACTGCGTTGCCGGAAAGATAGGCTATCACGCCGAAGGACGCCGCCGCGATCATCACCGGCACGATCGCCAGCCCGTCGAGTCCGTCGGTGAGGTTCACCGCGTTGCCGCCCGCCACCATGACGAAGGCGCCAAACGGTATGAAGAACCAGCCGAGATTGATGATCCATTCCTTGAAGAAGGGGAAGGTCAGCGACGAGGAGAAGGGCGGCTGGCCCTCGCGCATGATGAACCAGGCGGCGATGCAGGCGATGACGAACTCCACCGCGAGCCGCGCGCGGCCGGAAAAGCCGAGATGCGACTGCTTGGTCACCTTGAGATAGTCGTCATAGAGGCCGATCGCCCCGAAGCCGATCGTCACCAGAAGCACCGTCCAGACATAGACGCTGGTGACGTTCGCCCACAAAAGCGAGGAGCCGACGATGCCCGAGAGGATCATCAGCCCGCCCATGGTCGGTGTGCCGGCCTTCTTGAAGTGGGTCTGCGGGCCGTCGGCACGGATCGGCTGGCCCTTGCCCTGGCGGACGCGCAGCGAGTTGATGATCGTCGGGCCGAACATGAAGACGATCAGCGCCGCCGTGATCAGCGCCCCTCCGGTCCGGAAGGTTATATAGCGAAAGACGTTGAAGACCGAGACGTCGTCCGCGAAGTCAACGAGAAGAGTAAGCATCAAGTCCCCCGATGGCCCCAGAACAATATTCTGACGGCGCCCTCATTTCTGGCTCGCGGCCGGATATTGCCGGACGAGCGTATCGACCAACCGGGAGAACCCCGCCCCGTTCGACGACTTGACCATGACGGTATCGCCGGGACGAACCGTCTTGATGACGAGAGGGATGATCTCCTCCACGCTGTCGCGATATTGGCTTTGCATGCCGGCCGGCAGGCTTTCGGCAAGCGCCTTCATCTCCTTGCCGGCGAGCAGCACCAAGTCCGTCCGCGTTCCGGCGATGACGTCCGCCAGTGCCGAGTGCAGGTCCCGCGAATGGCTGCCGAGCTCCAGCATGTCCCCGAGCACGGCGATCCTGCGGCCGTTACCTTCCACTTCCGCCGCGTCGAGCAGGCTGATCGCCGCCTGCATTGAAGCGGGATTGGCGTTGTAGCTTTCGTCAATCAGGGCGAATTCACCTTTCGGATGCCGCAGCCGCAGCCGCATGCCCCGTCCGCGCTCCGCCGACAGGCTGGCAAGCGCGCCGGCAACCTTGTCTAGGTCCACGCCCGCAAGGTGCGCCACACCGAGCACGGCCAGCGCGTTCTGCACGATGTGCCGGCCGGGGGCGCCGATGTCCGCTTCGATCGCGCGGCCGGCGATATTGGCGGTGATATGTGATGCGCCAGCGCCTAGTTCGCAGCTTTCCAGCCGATAGTCCGAGCGGGGGTCCTGACCGAACCCCCTGATCTTCTTGACCCCCGCTGCCCGCGCCAGCTTTTGCAGAAGCGCGAAATGGGCGTCGTCGCGGTTGAGCAGGGCCGCGCCGCCCGGCACGACGCCCTCGAATATCTCCGCCTTGGCGCGCGCGATTTCGGCGAGGTTCTTGAAATGACCGAGATGCGCCTCGGCGATCAGCGTCACGACGGCGATATGCGGCCGGACAAGCTTGACCAGCGGCCTGATCTCACCGGCATGGTTCATGCCGATTTCGAAGACGGCATAATCGCAATCGGCCGGCATGCGGGCGAGCGTCAGCGGCACGCCCCAGTGGTTGTTGAACGATTTGTCCGAGGCATGCACGCGGCCCGCCGTCGAGAGGACGTGCCGGAGCGCTTCCTTCGTCGTCGTCTTGCCGACGGAGCCGGTCACCGCGATGATCTTGGCAGAACTGCGCGCCCGTGCCGCCTCGCCGAGCTTCACCAGGCCCGCAAGCACGTCCGGCACGACGATCATCGGAACGCTCAGCCGACCGAGCGCCGGCAGCTTCGCTTCCGAGACCACGAGCAGGCCGGCGCCCGCGACGTGCGCCGCGGTCGCGAAATCATGGCCGTCATGCCGTTCGCCCCTGATGGCGAAGAAGGCGTCTCCCGGCGCCAGCGTGCGCGTGTCGATCGATATGCCGGAAACGGCGTCCGGCAGCCGGCCGAGCGGCCGGCCGCCCATTGCCTCCACCATCGCGTCGGAAGTCCACAGCGTGCTCATGCCGCGGCCCCCTGCAGGGCCATGCGCACCTCCCGATGGTCCGAAAAGGGCAGCGTCCGGCCGGCGACGGTTTGCCCTTGCTCGTGTCCTTTGCCGGCGACGATGAGCGTGTCGCCGGCGTGAAGCATCCCAACGGCCGTGCGAATGGCCTCGCGCCGGTCGCCGATCTCGATCGCGCCGGGCGCGGCGGCGAGGATGGCCGCGCGGATCGATGCGGGTTCCTCCGAACGCGGGTTGTCGTCGGTCACGATGACCGTATCGGCAAGCCGCGAAGCGATCTCGCCCATGATCGGGCGCTTGCCGCGATCGCGGTCGCCGCCGCAGCCGAAGACGATGAACACCCGGCCGGTCGTGAATGGTCGCACAGCAGCGAGCACCTTCTCGAGCGCGTCGGGCTTGTGCGCGTAATCGACGTAGACGGGGGCGCCGCTCTTCGTGGTGCCGACGAGCTCCAGCCGTCCGGATGCCCCCTTCAGATGCCCGAGCGCCGCCAGCGCAGCCCCGGTGCCGGTGCCCGTGGCGATCGCGAGCCCCGCCGCGACCAGCGCGTTGGCCACCTGGAAATCGCCTGCAAGCGGCAGATCGATCTCATGGATGGCGCCATCCGCCTCGATCTCGGCGCGCTGCCGGTAGCGCTCGTGCTCGACGCGCTTCAGGGCGAGAAAAGAGCCCCTGCGCCCGACAGTCAGCACCTGCAGCCCGGCAACGCGAGCAGCACTTTCCGTCGCTTCCGACCATTGATCGTCGGCGAAGACGATCGCCGGCGCGCCCTTCGGCAGCAGCGCCTCGAAGAGCCGCATCTTGGCCCTGTGGTAATCCTCGACCGTGGGATGGTAGTCCATGTGGTCGCGGCCGAGATTGGTGAAGGCGCCGGCGGAAAGCCGGACGCCGTCGAGGCGGCGCTGGTCGAGCCCGTGGCTCGATGCCTCCATGGCGGCATGGGTGACGCCCGCCTCGGCGAGTTCCTTCAACAGGCGATGCAGCGCGACCGGATCGGGAGTCGTCAGCGAGCCGTATTCCTCACGGCCTGGCGCGGTCACGCCGGTCGTGCCGATGCTGGCGGCCGCCTTGCCGT
Organism: Rhizobiaceae bacterium; assembly: GCA_051959695.1. Lineage (GTDB taxonomy): Bacteria > Pseudomonadota > Alphaproteobacteria > Rhizobiales > Rhizobiaceae > Mesorhizobium_L. The sequence continues at coordinate 1,144 of JBQCFA010000103.1, read as the reverse complement.
CCTTCTCCCATATCTGCCGCGTGAAGGAAGCGACCGAGGTCGTGCCGCTCGTGCCCGTTACGGCGACCATAATCTCGGGTTGCGCGGCAAAGAAGCAGGCTGCGGTAAGAGCGAGGGCGCGGCGCGGATCGTCAACGACGATGACGGGAACCGGAAGCGTGCCGATCGCGGCGTCACGGCCGGCTACGACCGCCGCCGCACCGCGCCGGACGGCATCGGCGGCATAGGTTGCGCCGTCCGCCTTGCTGCCGGCGAGCGCGAAGAAGAGATCGCCTCGGGCAATGCCGCGCGAGTCGGATCCGAGGCCGCCAAATTGCAGATCGCCGGATGCGCCGCCATCGACGGGCAGTATCCCGGCAAGGTCCCTCAGCTTCATCATACTCCAATCATTCCGGGCGCCCCCTCGGCAAGCCGGAATCAGCGATAAGAAACGAGCAAGGCCTGACTATCGTGGCCGAATTCGGGCTCCACGCCGAGCAGCGGGGCGGCCCTGCGGATGATGGCGCCAACCGTCGGCGCGCAATTGGCGCCCGCCGTCGCCGGCCAGCCGCCGTAAGGCTTCGGCTCGTCCAGGATGACCAGCACGACATATTGCGGATCGTCGATCGGGAAACCGGAAAGGAAGGCGTCGAAATTCTTGTCGTGGGCATAACGGCCGTTGACGACCTTGTCGGCAGTGCCGGTCTTGCCGCCGACGAAGAAGCCCGGCACCGCGGCTTGCCGCCCCGATCCCTTCTCGACGTTGAGCCGGAACAGGTAGCGCATCTCTGCGCTGGTCTGCGGCCGCAGCACACGGCGTTCCAGCGCCTGCGCCTGTTCCTCGGTGCGCGGCAGGAGCGTCGGCGGGATATACTCGCCGCCATTGATGACCGCCGCGCCGGCGACGGCGGTCTGCAGCGGCGTCGTCGCCACGCCGTGACCAAAGGCGATGGTCATCTGGTTGAGCGGCTTCCATACCGCCGGCTGCATGGGCGTGGCCACTTCGGGCAGTTCCAGCGGCATCTTGGTCAAGAGACCTAGGTCGGTCAGGAACTTCTTGTGTTCAGGGATGGTCATCTTCTCGGCTTCTTTCGCGGTGCCGATGTTGGACGAGTAGATGAACACCTCCGGCACGCTGAGGAATCGGCTCTTGGCGTGGTAGTCG
>JBQCFA010000102.1:0-2558 GCA_051959695.1 Rhizobiaceae bacterium | reverse complement strand
ACGGATTGCCCTTCTCGACGATGGCCGGTGCTTCGGAACCCGTGAACTGCGGGATGCCGTTCTGCTGTGCTACCAGCATGTTGACGATGGTCGATCCGGAATAGACTGTGCCCCAGATGGCATAGGCGCCCTCGTCGATCGCCTTCTGCGCCAATGCGCGCGAGACCTGCGGATCGGTCTGGGTGTCATAGACGTTGGTTTTCACTTTCTTGCCGAGTATCCCGCCGTCGGCGTTGATCTCGTCGACCGCGATCTTGATCCCATCACGCCAGTTGGTGCCAGAAGGCGCCCCGGGTCCGGAAAGCTCGGCCAGCACGCCGATGGTGACAGTGTCGTCGGCATGCGCGAAGCCCGCCGGAGCGAGCAGGGCTGCGGTCAATGCAATAACTATTCTTCGGTTCATCTGGGTTCCTCCCAAGCCAAACAGGGTCCGTTTGGCGCCGTCTCCCAAGGCGCCACCCTGCACATGTCATCGATCAGGAGACTTGCAGCCTCACCCGGCGATCACCCTTATGCATTTGCAAACTCCGGATCGAGCAAAAAATCTATCAGCCTCTGGGCTTGCGCCTGAAACATGCCTGCCCCGGTCATCGTCCGGCAGCCGCACCGGCGCGCGGTCTCGATAAGGGGTGGCGTCGCAGGCTTTGTCACCGCGCAAGCAACGAATTGCTCCGCCTTCAACCTCTCGACGAGAATTGGCAACGGATCGGTGGGCAGCATCCCCATCGGCGTCGCGTTCGCGACCAGATCGTAACCTGTCGGATCGGCGCTGCCGATGCTGACGCGACCGGGGAAGATAGTTGAGAGCCTCTCAGCCAGGCGGTCGCGACGCCCGGCATCGGTGTCGTGCAAGGCCAAATGCTTGGCGCCACGCAGAAGGATCTCGTTGGCGATGGCGGATCCGGCACCGCCGCAGCCCACGAGCAGCGCCGATTTGCCTTCCACGGAGAAGCCAAGGCACGCGATGCCATCCATGTAGCCGCAACCATCGGTGTTGTCTCCGAACCATCCTGCGGCGGACTTGCGCATGACATTTACGGAGCCGGCAAATCGCGCTCTTTCGGTGGCGTCGGCACACAAATCCAATGCTGCTTGTTTGTGAGGTATCGTGACCAGGGCTCCAGGGACGTTTCGGACGCTCGCAAGAGCACTTATTGATTTGCGGAATTCGGCAGCCGAAACATGGAATGGAACGACGAGGACGTTTTTGCGGCGTTCCGACAGCAGTCCGGTTAATGCCCCTGGCGACAGAACCTGCCCGATCGGATCACCGATGACGGGCAGAAGTTGTGTCTCTCCAGAAAGTTGAACCGATTGCACTTTGACCTACCTGCTCCCAGCTCTGGCGTCTGCTAGCCTGGCGCGCTGAAACGCTGCAGTTTCCCTGCACTAGTGTGCGCCGGTGATTTGCACGCCTACCCGCATCGACGATGGGGACGAAGCTAGCGATTATTGCAGCTAAGTTCGCATACCAATTTTCCCTTCATTAGTAACATAATGTTATGGGTCTCTTGGACGAACTCGTGCTCACTTACCGTCTAGCAAACTGGCCGCGGCCATCTCCGTTCTAAGCAGATGAAGGAACTGTTCCGCGAATGCGGAGAGCGACACATCATTTCGGTAGGCGGCGTAGGTGTGGAAGGTGCTTTCGGCATCGATCTCGAGCCGTTTCAGCCCCGGCACCTGGCCATGCGCCACCGTGAATTCGTCGATGATCGCGATTCCCAGCCCCTGCGCCACGAGGCTGCACACAGTGGTGCCGAATCTCGCCTTTATGTTCATCCGGTATTCCAGCCCGGCTTTCCCGAACATGGCGGCCATGATCGCGCCGTAGGGATCCTTCGGGTTGATCCCGATCAGCGGAAACTCCGTCATCTCCTCGGGCGTAATACGCTCGCGCGAAGCGAGGGGGCCGTTTTCGGGAACGATGCACAGAAGCCGGCCGCTGGCGAGAAGCTCGAACTTGATCAGCGGATGGTCGAAGCGGGAGGAAATTGCGACGAGTTCGCCCCGGCCGAGCAGAAGGTAGTCTATGGCCTCCTCGATCTTCAGGATGTTGATGTCGAGCGCGAGATCGGGATAGCGCCGGCGAAGGGCTGCGACGGCCCTGGGCATCATGACATTGGCGATGCTCGGCACCGACGCGATGCACAGTTCCTGCCGATCGCCGCGGGCCAGGCCATCGACCGCCGACTGAAGATCCTCGATCTTGTGATGGACGGTATCGAGGAGGTTAAAGATATGACGCGCCTGAGGTGTCGGGACGTAGCGACCGGCGCGTCGGTCAAATAGACGAACGCCAAGCGAATCTTCTGTATATTTCATCAACCGGCTTATTCCCGGCGCTGCGACGTGCAGCAGCCGCGCGGCGCCGGCGATACTGCCGGTGACCATGATGGCGCGTATGACTTCGATCTGGCGTAGTGTAAGCATCACGACCACCTATTCGGAATCCGGCATGCGTATATCCTAGCGCCAGATCGGCAACCTTGGCGAAAGTAGGCTGAATATCATAGGCGGATTGGGTCGCCTGCGACTGGCGGACGGTCGAGGAGTTA
>JBQCFA010000101.1:0-3527 GCA_051959695.1 Rhizobiaceae bacterium | reverse complement strand
GTCGGGCATCCTGACGGGAACGAGCGAGCTCAGCATCGCCGTCCTCATCATGTCGCTGGCGACGCCGGTCGTGCTCTACCTCCTGGTCAAGCGCTTCGGCATCGGCGAATTCCTGTTCGAGCGGCCGGCATGGGCGCATATTCCGGGCACACCCGGAAGCCGCCTGCCGAAGACAGTGGTCGCGCCCGCCGAATAGGCGCGACGATCCGTCCCCGGCTTTTTCGCTGCAGGCCCTTCACGGGGCTCGCGGTTCGCGGCGCTTTCAGGTAAGGAGCGCGGGGTGTTCCCCAGAAGCGCCCGGTTTCGCCGATGAAATCCGCCGTCGTCCTGCTCCCCGGCCTCAACCGCGACCGCGACATGATCGCGGCGCTCACGAAGGTGTCGGGAAAGCCCCCCGTCACGATCTGGCAGACGGATAGTGACATCCCCGATGTCGACCTGATCGTCATTCCCGGGGGCTTTTCGTATGGCGACTATCTGCGTTGCGGCGCGATCGGCGCCCGCATGCCAGTGATGCGCGCTGTGGCCGAGAAAGCGGCGAAGGGCGTCACGGTCATGGGGGTCTGCAACGGTTTTCAGATCCTGCTCGAGGCCGGCCTGCTTCCCGGAGCCTTGATGCGCAACGCCTCGCTGAAATTCGTCTGCCGCGAGGTGAAACTGAAGATCGCCAACGCCAACACGGCTTTCACCCGCCGCTATGCGCCCGGCCAGATCATCCGCTGCCCGGTCGCACACCATGACGGAAATTATTTCGCCGACGCAGAGACCCTGGCACGGCTGGAAGGCGAAGGCCGGGTGGTGTTCCGCTATGCCGAGGGGACTAACCCCAACGGATCGATCAACGACATCGCCGGCATCATCAACAAGACTGGCAATGTTCTTGGTCTGATGCCGCACCCGGAAAACCTGATCGAGGACGCGCATGGCGGCCTGGATGGCAGGCCCCTCTTCGAGGGCCTGGTGGGGAAGGCCGCATGAAACATGGATCGATCATCCCGCTCGTATGTCTCGCCGCGCTTTCGGCCTGCCAGTCGACCGGATCGAAGACGGGCGGCGAGAACTCGGCGGCAGTCACGCTTCTGCAGCACGTCAACGAGAACGCGCAGACCTGCTGGATCAAGTCGAAGGACAAGGATTTCAACGGCTACGCAGTCATTCCGGAACTCGACACGCAGGCAGGCAGGCCGCGTATCCTCGTCGTCGACAAGAAGGCGTCGGGCGGACTGCCAAAGCTCGTCATCGAGGCGGACGGCAAGCCGGTCAAGGCGAATGCCTATGGTCCGCTGCTCAGCACGCCCGCCGGAGGCCGGATATCGACCGACCTGAAGCGCTGGACGGGCGGCGCCAGCGGCTGCACCGCGTAGCCGGTGCGGAAGGCGGCGGCCATCGCCGGCTTGGTCGTTGGACTTGCTGCGCTCGTCCTTCAATTCTGCCTGACGATCCCCGCCGGAGTGGAGGCCGGCCGCAGCCTCGCCGGCGCGATCGTCTTTTTCTTCAGCTTCTTCACGATCCTGACCAATCTGGCGGTCGTGGCAGTCTATGCAGCGGATGTCTTCGAGAGGCCGGCCCAGCCCGGCTTCTTTGCCCGGTCCCGCGTGCGAGCAGGCGTGGCCGTCGCCATCGCCGCGGTCTGCCTCGTCTATATTTTCGTTCTGGCACCGCTGTGGCGGCCCGAAGGCTTGTCCAGGCTGGCCGACATCCTGCTGCATTACGTGACGCCAATCCTTTTTATCCTCTGGTGGCTTTTGCTCGTTGCCGATGGCACGACGCGCTGGCGCGACATTCCATGGTGGCTTGCCTATCCGCTCCTCTACGTCGTCTACGTCATGGGTCGCGCGCCGATCGCCGGCGAGGTGCCCTACCCCTTCCTTGACCTATCGAATAACAGCGCCGCCAAGGTGCTCGAATCCGCCTTTGGAATACTGGTACTTTTTGTTGTGCTCGGCGCATCGACGGTGCTAGCAGACCATGTGATCGCCGCCGCCAAGAACGGCCGCCGGCGCGGCGGCATCCACCGGGACGGACAATGACTGCCAGCAAGGTCGAAATCACCCCGGATCTCATCGCTGCCCATGGGCTTAAGCCCGACGAATACCAGCGCATCCTCGACCTGATCGGGCGCGAGCCGAGTTTTACCGAACTCGGCATCTTCTCGGCGATGTGGAACGAGCACTGTTCCTACAAATCCTCGAAAAAATGGCTGCGTACGCTGCCCACCAAGGGCGCTCGCGTCATCCATGGGCCGGGCGAAAACGCCGGCGTCGTAGACATCGGCGACGGCGACTGCGTGATCTTCAAGATGGAGAGCCACAACCACCCCTCCTATATCGAGCCGTACCAGGGCGCGGCGACCGGCGTCGGCGGTATATTGCGCGACGTCTTCACTATGGGCGCGCGGCCGATCGCGGCGATGAACGCACTGCGTTTCGGCGAGCCGGATCACCCCAAGACACGGCATCTGGTCGCGGGCGTGGTCGCCGGCGTAGGCGGCTACGGCAACGCCTTCGGCGTTCCCGTGGTCGGGGGCGAGGTCCAATTCGATGCCCGCTACAACGGCAATATCCTCGTAAACGCCTTCGCGGCGGGATTGGCCCGGACCGACGCGATCTTCCTTTCGGAGGCGAAGGGCGTCGGCCTGCCGGTCGTCTATCTCGGCGCCAAGACCGGCCGCGACGGGGTTGGCGGCGCGACCATGGCGTCGGCCGAGTTCGACGAAAAGATCGACGAGAAGCGTCCGACCGTACAGGTCGGCGATCCCTTCACGGAGAAGTGCCTGCTCGAAGCCTGTCTCGAACTCATGGCGTCCGGTGCCGTCATCGCCATCCAGGACATGGGCGCGGCCGGTCTCACCTGTTCGGCGGTCGAGATGGGCGCCAAGGGGGACCTCGGCATCGAGCTCGACCTGGACAGGGTGCCGGTGCGCGAGGAACGCATGTCGGCCTACGAGATGATGCTGTCGGAAAGCCAGGAGCGCATGCTCATGGTTCTCCGCCCGGAAAAGGAGGCCGAAGCCGAGGCCATCTTCGTGAAATGGGGCCTCGATTTCGCCGTCGTCGGCCGCACGACCGACGATCTGCGCTTCCGCATCCTGCACGGGGGCGAGACCAAGGCCGATCTGCCGATCAAGGAGCTCGGCGACCAGGCGCCGGAATACGACCGGCCCTGGGTCGAGCCGAAGCGCCCTCTCCCGCTCGCCGCCGGCAGCATCCCCGAAGCCGATGTCGCCGACGCGCTTCTGAAACTCGTCGGGTCTCCGGACCTCTCCTCGCGGCGCTGGGTGTACGAACAATACGACACGCTGATCCAGGGAAATTCCCTGCAAAGGCCAGGCGGCGACGCCGGCGTGGTGCGGGTGGAGGGGCATCCGACCAAGGCGCTCGCCTTTTCCTCCGACGTGAACCCGCGCTATTGCGAGGCCGATCCGTTCGAGGGCGGCAAGCAGGCGGTGGCCGAATGCTGGCGCAACCTGACCGCCACCGGCGCCGAGCCGCTTGCCGCGACCGACAATTTGAATTTCGGCAATCCGG
>JBQCFA010000100.1:0-5403 GCA_051959695.1 Rhizobiaceae bacterium | reverse complement strand
GGGGAGCAGTGAAACAGGCGGGATCAGAAATCGCCGGACGGGCGGCCGCGAGGTCGCACATAATTTACTAGATGAGCGAGCTTTCGGCCGCCCGTCTTCCCGACCTTCGTTCTAGAAGGTCCGATCTTTGACAACGGCCAGGGCCGAAAGGCAGCGTGGCGAGGAATAGATATGCGCAAACCTCAGCCGGAGACTTCCTTGTCGCCGTTCGCCCGGATGAAGGCGTGGATGTAGGCGAAGGAAGGCAGAAGGCTCTCCTGGGGGAGCTTCAGCCCCGCCACCGCGCCCAGTCCCGCGGCGAAATGATTGCAGTTGTAAGCTTCCATATGCCAGAGCGGCGGATGGGCGAGCGCCTGCCGGACCTTGGCCAGCAGCTTCTGGTACTGGTCCGCCGTGAGCGAGACACGGTAGGCGGCGCCGGGCGCGTAGTCGCAGTCGCGGCTGCTCGGCAGCAATTCTCCCGGCACCGGAACGATCGCGCCGCCATAGAGACCGAGGATGCTGCCCGACGGGAAGAGGCCGATATACTGTCGCGTCAGCACGTTGCCATTGGCGTCGAGCCGTCCGAACGTGTCGTACATATGGCCGGAGATGATGGCGTAGGACTTCCGGTAGCGGAATTCGATGTAGTAGGGGTCGCCCTTGCGCACGCGGCTCGCCGACAGCCTCGCGTCGCCGCCAAGAGGCTTGCCGTATTTGGCGCAGGTGAGCTGCGGAAACTCGACAGGCGCGGTGCTGCCCGTCTTCACCGAAGCATCGACCGGAGCGGCGGAGCCTTCGACCGTTGCCGCCGATTGGCAAGCGGAGAGGGAAGCGGCGGTCAATGCCGCAAGCAGGAATCTCGCAATACGAAGCACGTTCGACCTCGCAAAAAATCAGCCGCGCCTATCAACCCAAGATCGCAGCAATCGTCAATAGATGTAAGGGATCACCCGCCACGTCCGGCTGCGATAAGCCCTGTATTCCTCGCCGAACGCTTCTTCCATCATCCTCTCCTCCGGTCCGATTCGCAAGGCGAAGAGCAGGCCGAAGCCGACGAGGCCTGCCGGCCCGGCAACCCAGTTCGGCAGCAGCAGGGCCTGCGCCAGCGCCATCAGCCAGAACGCCGAATACATCGGGTGGCGGACGATCCGGTAGACGCCGGATGTGACGAGCCTGTGGCCTTCCCTCAATTGCAGGGACACCGACCACATCCTGCCAAGAGCCCTGTGGGTGAGCCGGAAGAGGACAAGTGCGCCCCCCGCCGACAGAAGGCCCGCCAGAAACAGCGGCCAGTGCGGCCGGTAGGAGGCTGCATGCGGCCAGTCAGCCGCCACATAGGCCAGGGGGAACACCCCCAATCCGATCGTCGAGACGGCGAGCCGCAGCCGTTCCGCGAGATCCTTGGCGTTGCGGCTGACCTGCGTGCGCCGCGAGCGCCGTTCGAAGGGCATGCGAAGCACGTACCAGGTCACGACCAGCAGCACCCAGGCCGTCTTGCCGGCGACGACGAGGCTCACGGCTGCCGCGCCTCCGAGGTCTGTGTCGGCCAGCGTCCTGCAAGTCCGCCGGCGGCGGCGGTCGCGGCGAAGCGCTGCGGGCCGCAAAGGATGGCGTGGAAGGAATAATGGGTTCGTCTTTCGGATGCATAGACGAACTGACGATGGACGCGGAAGAAATTGTGCCTGATTGCTCGATAGCTTTTTTCGGTGAGCTGGTTGCGGAACCGGATGCGCACGATGCGCGGACCATTTCCCTTGTCGATGCCGAGAGCCTTCTTCGGATCGCTGCCGTAGAAATTGATCGGATCCGTCAGCGATTGCACGTCGATCCACGCGACGGAACTCGCCACGACGGCTTCCACCGCCCCCCTGAGCCTCCGGGCGGCCGGATGCAAGGCGACCTTCAGCAGGCTCGAGCCGGTGGTCAGCAGGCCGGTTTCCGGCAGCTTGCGCGCATCCGCCAGCACCCGCTCGAGGCTGAGGATGGCGGTGATCGCGCCGAAGCTGTGCGCCGCGAAAACGACCTCGTCGACATCTGCGGCCGCGATGCGCCGGCCGATGTCCGATGCCACCTGGTCGATACGCTCGACGATGTCGGAGCGCCCGCCACGCGCGATGTCGCGCGCGCAGGCCCAGTCGTCCATCATCAGAAGGAAATGCATCCTCGCCGACGCCAGCCACAGCCCGAGCACGAACACGATCAAACCGGCTATCCAGCGGAATTCCCAGCCGCCCGGCAGGCCGCGGGCGACAAGAATGCCGGCGACGAGCGCGGCGAGGAAAAGCGCCACCGGATAGAGGAAGAAAAGCCCGTAGCGCCAGCTTGTGGCGACGAAACGGAAGAACGTTCCTGTCACGGCGAAATCGGCGAGCGCGACAAGCCCCGAGACGGTGCGCAGGACGGCCCCCCGTTCGGCATAGGCGTCGTTGAGGTCGCCGAGGCCGTAGACGACGACTTCCGTACCGGTGCGCCAGCCGGCCCCGGACGCGTCGATGGCGAAAACGCCCGTGCTGACGGTGTCCTTGGCGAAAACCGGATCGCTGTTGGCGATCTTCATGTCGAATACCGGCGCGTTCCTGCGTGCTTCGCGGATGAAGCGCGCGCAATGCGCTTCTACCGGGATCGGCTCGAAGCCGGGGAAGACGAGAGCGAGGCGACGTGAGACCGTCATGTCTGCTCTTTTCAGCGGCCCCCCTGCCGGTTCCGGGCCGCGAGCGTCCTCAATCTCAGTCCGTTCAGGCGGATGAAGCCTTCCGCGTCCTTCTGGTCATAGGCGCCGCGATCGTCCTCGAAGGTGACCAGAGCGTCCGAATAGAGGGACTTCGGCGACTTGCGGCCGGTGACGATGACGTTGCCCTTGTAGAGCTTCAGCCGCACCGTTCCCTCGACCTCCTCCTGGCTCTTGTCGATCAAGGCCTGCAGCATCTCGCGCTCGGGCGAGAACCAGAAGCCGTTATAGATCAGTTCGGCGTAGCGCGGCATCATTTCGTCCTTGAGATGGGCTGCCCCGCGGTCAAGCGTGATCGATTCGATGGCGCGATGCGCAGCGATCAGGATGGTGCCGCCCGGCGTCTCGTAGACGCCGCGCGATTTCATACCGACGAAGCGGTTCTCGACGAGGTCGATACGGCCGATGCCGTTGTCGCGGCCGAGATCGTTGAGCGCCGCGAGCAGCGCCGCCGGCGACAGCGCCTTGCCGTTCAGTGCAACCGCGTCGCCCTTCTTGAACTCGACCGTTATCTCGGTGACCCTGTCCGGCGCATCCATCGGCGAGACCGTGCGCTGGTGGACATATTCCGGCGGCTCCTGCCACGGGTCTTCCAGCACCTTCCCCTCGGAGGAGGAGTGCAGAAGGTTGGCGTCGACCGAGAACGGCGCCTCGCCCTTCTTGTCCTTCGGCACGGGGATCTGGTGCGCCTCCGCGAAATTGAGAAGATCGGTGCGCGACTTGAACGACCAGTCGCGCCACGGCGCGATCACCTTGATGTCCGGATTGAGCGCATAGGCGGAAAGCTCGAAGCGCACCTGGTCGTTGCCCTTGCCGGTGGCGCCATGCGCGATGGCGTCGGCGCCCGTCTCCCGCGCGATCTCGACCAGGTGCTTGGAGATCAACGGCCGGGCGATCGACGTGCCGAGCAGGTAGACCCCCTCGTAGAGCGCATTGGCCCGGAACATCGGGAAGACGAAATCCCTGACGAACTCCTCGCGCACGTCCATGACCCGGACGTCCTTGATGCCAAGCATCTCGGCCTTCCGGCGCGCCGGCTCCAGTTCGCCGCCCTGACCCAGATCGGCGGTGAAGGTCACCACCTCCGCGCCGAGTTCGGTCTGCAGCCATTTCAGGATGATGGAGGTGTCAAGCCCGCCCGAATAGGCGAGGACCACCTTCTTCACGTCTTTCCACTTGGACATTCTTACCCCGGCGACAATGGCGACGATAACTATGCGTTCGCACGAATTTTCTGGCTTTTAGCAGGAACGTCGGCGCGGGCAAGGGCACGAAACGGGTGGCAGGAACGTCCCATTCCCTCTATGGGTGTCGCGATAGGCGGAAATGCGGTGGACCATGACCTTCATTCCCGATTTTTCCACGATCCTGCAATTCGCTGTCGCGACCTTCATCATCGCGATCACGCCGGGACCGGACATGACACTCTTCGTCGGGCGCGCGCTGTCGCAGGGCCGCTCCGCCGGCCTCGCCTGCATGGCCGGCGCCATGAGCGGTATCGTCGTCCATACGCTTCTGGTGTCGCTCGGCCTGTCGGCGCTGATCGTGGCCGCGCCCACGGCGTTCCTGGCGCTGAAGATCGGCGGAGCGGGCTATCTGGTCTGGCTGGCCTTCAACGCCATCCGCCACGGGTCCGCCTTCCGGCCCGAGAAGATGGTCGGCGGTCCCTCGCAGACGCTTTTCCGCAACTGGGCGACCGGCCTCGGCATCAACCTGCTCAACCCGAAGATCATTCTGTTCTTCATGACCTTCCTGCCGCAATTCGTGTCGGCGAGCGATGCCCACGCGCCCGGCAAGTTGCTGTTCCTGGGGCTTCTCTTCATTCCGCTGTCCTTGCCGATCACCATTTCGATGGTTCTGGTGGCGGACGGCTTCGCTTCAGCTCTGAAGAAGAGCCCGCGCGTGACGCGGCTGACCGACTATCTTTTCGCCGGGGTCTTTTCCGCGTTCGCGCTCAAGATCCTGACCGCGCACGCGCGCTCCTGAAGGCGGCTCCCAGGTGCTCAGGTCTCGCCGTGGCCGGCGATCATCATCGCCTCCAGCGCCAGCCTTTCGGTCTTCTTCAGTCGCTCCGATTCCGACTTGAGCTGGCCGCAGGCGGCGAGGATGTCGCGGCCGCGCGGCGTCCGGATCGGCGAGGCGTAACCGGCCGAATTGACCGCGTCCGCGAACTTCTCGATGGTCTCCCAGTCCGAGCACTGGTAGTTCGAGCCAGGCCACGGATTGAACGGGATCAGGTTGATCTTGGCCGGAATCCCTCTCAGCAGCCGCACCAGTTCCTTGGCGTCGGCGAGGCTGTCGTTGACGTCTTTCAGCATGACGTACTCGAACGTGATGCGGCGCGCGTTCGACAGGCCCGGATAGGCGCGGCAGGCGTCGAGCAATTCCTTCAGCGGATATTTCTTGTTGATCGGCACCAGGAGGTCACGCAAATCGTCACGCACGGCATGAAGCGAGATCGCCAGCATCACGCCGATCTCGGCGCCGGTGCGCGCGATCTCCGGCACGACGCCCGACGTGGAAAGCGTGATGCGCCGCTTCGACAGCGACAGTCCGTCGCCATCGGCCGCGACGAGCAGCGCCTTCTTCACTTCCTCGAAATTGTAGAGCGGCTCGCCCATCCCCATCATGACGATGTTGGAGACCTTGCGGCCATCGGCGGGAACGATGGCGCCGGCAGGCGTGTCGCGATC
>JBQCFA010000099.1:0-5742 GCA_051959695.1 Rhizobiaceae bacterium | reverse complement strand
TCATCGCCCCGATCGTCGTCGGTTGCTTCGGCATGCTGATCGAGCGGACCATGCTGCGCTGGCTCTACAAGTTCGACCCGATCTACGGGTTGCTCCTGACATTCGGCATAGCGCTGGTGCTGCAGGGTCTCTTCTCCAACTATTTCAACAGCGCCGGCACGCCCTATCCGGCGCAGCCCGCGTCGCTGCGTGGCGTAGTGCATCTCGGCTTCATGGTGTTTCCGAAATACCGGCTCTTCGCCATCGTGTTCTCCATCGCGGTCTGCTTCCTCACCTGGTACGTTATCGAGCGGACTCGGCTGGGGGCGACGCTGCGTGCCGGCGTCGAGAACCCGGAACTGGTACAGGCCTTCGGAATCAACGTGCCACGCATGATCACGCTGACCTTCGGCTTCGGAACGGGGCTGGCCGGACTTGCCGGCGTGCTCGCCGCGCCGATCTATTCAGTCAGTCCGCTGATGGGTGCCGACATCATCATCGTCGTCTTTGCCGTGGTGGTGATCGGCGGGATGGGCTCCATCCTCGGAGCCATTACGGCTGGTCTGTCGCTTGGCCTGATCGAGGGTGTCACCAAGGTCTTCTACGCTCCCGCCGCCAACACGGTCATCTTCTTCCTGATGGTGGTCGTGCTCCTGATCCGGCCGGCGGGTCTTTTCGGACGGCAGAACTGATGGCGACGAGCGAAGGCACCATCCGCCGGTCCGACGCACGCGGGAAGGGCGTCGACCTCGCGCTCTGGGCTATCCTGATCCTGTTCGTCCTGACGGCTCCCGCCTACATCTATGCCGTCTTCGCCATGCAGCTTTTGTGCTTTGCGCTCTTCGCCTGCGCCTTCAACCTGCTGCTCGGCTTCACCGGCCTGCTTTCGTTCGGCCATGCCGCCTTCCTCGGAGCGGGCGCCTATATCGCCGGCCACGTCATCAAGGTCTGGGGCCTACCGCCCCTCGCGGGCATCCTCGTGGGGACAGCCGCCGCCGCCGTGCTCGGCTGTGTGATCGGCTGGCTGGCGATCCGCCGGCAGGGTATCTATTTCGCCATGATCACGCTGGCGCTGGCGCAGATCATCTATTTCCTCGGCGTGCAACTGCCTTTCACCGGCGGCGAGAACGGCCTGCAAGGCATTCCGCGCGGCCGTCTCTTCGGCGTCCTCGACCTCAACCAGCCGCTGGTGATGTACTATTTCGTCGCCGCGATCTTCCTGATCGGCTTCCTGGTCATCTACCGAACCATCCATTCGCCGTTCGGCCAGGTCCTGAAATCGATCCGCGAGAACGAACCAAGGGCGCTTTCGCTCGGCTACAACGTCAACCGGTTCAAGCTGATCGCCTTCATCATTTCTGCGGCGCTTTCGGGCCTCGCGGGGGCCACCAAATCCGTGGTCTTCCAGTTCGCCTCGCTGACAGACCTCCATTGGCAGACCTCGGGTGAGGTCATCCTGATGACGCTGCTCGGCGGGCTCGGCACCATCTTCGGACCGGTGGTCGGGGCGATTACCGTGGTGTCGCTCCAGCACGAGCTGAGCTCGCTCGGATCCTGGGTTCAGGTGGTGATCGGGCTGATCTTCATCGTCTGCGTGCTTCTCTTCCGCCGCGGCATCGTCGGCGAACTGGCGCGACTGCTGAAGACGTCTTCGATGTAGCACGCCGTGCGGCTATCCGAACGATGGCGGACGGGCTACTGCAGGCTGTATTTGATGAAGCCCGTGAATTTGGCGACGCGGTCGTAGAGCCGGCGGGCCGTGGTGTTGGTCTCGTGCGTCAGCCAGTAGACATTGGTGATGCCGTCCTTCGCCGCCGCCTGCCTGACCGCCTCGATGAGCGCCGCCCCGACACCCCTGCCGCGAATATCGGGATCGGCGAACAAATCCTGCAGATAGCAATTGTTCGCCTGCGACCAGCAGGTGCGATGGTAGAGATAGTGGACAAGGCCCGCCGGTCTGCCGTCGACCAGCGCGATGAACCCCCTGGGCTCGTACCCGCCTTCCGCGAACAGGCGCTTCCAGGTCGTGGCGTAGACCTCTTCCCGAACGCTTGCCTTGTAGAAGGTGAGATACGCCGTCCATAGCCGGCGCCATTCGGAATGATCGTTCTTTTCTAGCGGGCGAACGGCGAGGGAAGACATGGCTGCTCCTGTCATTGTCCCGCAATGGATAGCGCCGACGGCGAGGATCGGCGATAGGACAGTGAAGCTCAATCGCTTGGCCGCGAGCCGACCCATCCACCGATCGTGCCGACCCAGGCGCGAGCGAGCGCCAGCCCGGCGGCGTCGGCGTCCGGACCATGGAGCGCCGCATCGACCGGATGACGGTGCGGCCATCCCGGCTGGCGCCGTGCCAGGTAATCGGCGAAAATGCCGTTCCATTCGGCGACCAGCTGCCGATCGGCCTCGAAATGGAACTGTATGCCGTAGGCCGCTCGGCCGACGCGGAAGGCCTGGTTGGCGGCCGTGCCGTTGGTCGCCAGGCTCGCTGCGCCCGGCGGCAGCGTGAACGTATCGTCGTGCCATTCGAAGATCGGGAAACGCGCTGGCAACGCCTGCATGACGGGATCGATCCTTCCCTCTTCCGTCAGTTCGACCTCGCACCAGCCGAATTCGGGCGCCGCGCCGAGCAGGTTTTCGCCGCCGAAGGCGCGCGCCATCAACTGCGCGCCGAGGCAGATGCCGAGAACGGGACGGTCCGCCGCTGAACAGGCGCTGATCAGTACGAGCAACTCGGGATAGTAAGGGCATTTGACGTCGTCGAGCGCATTCTGCTCGCCGCCCAGCACGACCAGCGCGGCGTGTTCCCTGATCCCGACCGGCAACGGCTCGCCGCAATAGGGGCGTCTGGTTTCGACATCGATGCCCCTCTCGGCAAGCGCTGTCGCGACCTGGCCCAATCCGGTGTCGTCGAAATTCTGTACGACAAGAACGCGCATCGGCGGCTTCCGGATTGACATCACAGGCTTTGCCGCAGCGATAGCATGGGCGAAAACCAGCGCATAGGGAAAGCCATGCCCCTGCAGAATCGCGTCGATCCCTTCGGCGATATCCACGCCATCGACGCGCGCGGCCTGTTTACTGGGAACCGAGGCGTCATCCACGATCCCGCGACGAAGACCCTGCTGTCACGGCGCTGGACCACCAAGGCCTGGATTATCTGCGAATGCGATTTCCGCGGACGCCGGCGGGAAGTCATGGGCCGCAACGCGCCGTCCGGCAGCGCCGGCTGGACCGAGCTCTTCTTCCTCGACGAGGTGACGGCGCTGGCTGCCGGCCATCGACCTTGCTTCTACTGCCGACGCCGCCGCGCCAGGGAATATGCAGGATGCTATGCCGGCGCCTTCGACGCGACCGCGCCAAAGGTAGCCGAGATCGACGCGCGGCTGCATGCCGAGCGGCCTGCTTCCGGAGGCGCCCTGCGGCCGGTGAACAAGTCAGAACTTGCAACCTTCCCGGACGGGACGATGATCACGTCAGGCCGCCGTGCTTTTGCGCTCTATCGCGGCAGGCTGCGGAAGTGGGATTTCGGAGGCTGGGGCGGCGGGCCCGTCGAATTGGGCGCGGACGCAAGGCTGCTTACGCCGGCAACGACGGTGGCCGTCCTGAGGCAGGGCTTCCTTCCGATCTGGCATCCGAGCATCGATGTTTGAAAACGACCTACCGGTGCCCGTCGAGGACCTTGCGAACGGCTTTCAGCACCGGCAGCGTCGCAGAAATCTCCGGTAGCGGCAGTTCGCCGGAAAGCTCCCGCACCTCCGGCACCAGCCGCGCCAGCGCATCGTTCCGCGCCGCAAGGCCCGCCTCCGTCAGGGAGACGAGCTTGGAGCGACCATCGCCGCCGGCCGCGCGCACCAAGACGAAGCGTTTCGTTTCCAGTCGTTTAACCGTGTTCGTAATAGCGCCGCGCGTGACCTGCAGCGCTTCCGCGAGTCGCGCGGGTGTCCATTCGCCGCCTAGTCGGCACAGATGATGGAGCAAGGCGAATTGGGCGTGGCTCATGCCTTCGGGAAGCTGCCTTTGGATAGCTGTCTCGTTCAATTGCGCGATGATGCCGATCTCGGTGAAGAAATCGAACAGTTCCTCGATCCGGCCCCCCTCGATCGTCATGCGCGTATCCGGCTCCCATAGGGCCAGCGCGGTGCCGGCTTCACGGGCGGACCATAGCCGAGCCGCACGAACATTTGCAGGGTTTCGTCCTCTTTGATTGCAAGTTCGCGGCGCAAGTCGCGATAATGTCCGGCCATCTCCGGATATTCCTGCAGCGCCTGGCTGAGCGGTTGCATGGAAAGCCCCGCCGCCGTCACCGCCAGGCAAAAGCGAAGGTAGTCGCGGCCGGCGGCGATCTGGTCGGCGCGGCTGTTGCCCCTTGTCACCAGCCAGGCGAAGGCTGCCGAGCTTTCGATCTGTTCGCGCTCGTCGACCCGCTCGCGCATCGAAACGGTAGAGCGAGGGTCGAGCAAATCGGTCGGCTCGAAGAGGCCAAGATCGTATGCCCCCTCGATGAGCGGGCCGGCGAGCGCGATTCCGTCCGGGCGCCGGTCGATTTGCGCCTTGCCGATCCTGAGCGCGTCGACCGTCTCCATCGCCGTGCGCCTGAGCCCCATCTCGACGGCAAGCGCGGAGACGGCGAGCGAGGAAAGGATTTTGCGTCGCCCAGCGACGTTCGTCGACTCCGCCCGCGTATGGAGGACGGCGTCTGTCGCCCGATGTAGCGCTTCATCGCCTACCGGGCGCCCGTCATAGACATGGCGGTTGGTCCGCCGCTGCCGGGCATGGGGGAAAAGCGGATCTTTTTCGACGCCGGGGTCTTCTAGAAGGCGGACATCCGCCACCGGCCGCCCGTCCAGCCTGGGCTGCGGCTCGCCTTCGGGGAAGGGCGTGATCTCGGTCCGGTATCCGCCAGCCGCCGCCGCCATCGACAGGAGTTCGAGGAACGCGCCGAGGCCAATGGTGATCTGACGGTCGAAGGGATCGGTCTCCGGCAGTCGGCGATCGAGTTCGCAATAGAGGCTCAGGCCGTTCGGCTCGTCGAGATTGACCAGCCAGGGCTGTCGGTTGTGTGGATTGGGCGCCAGGACCGCGTAGGAAAGCACCGAATGGCGGATGTCCCCGGTCTCCAGGCCTGCCGTGCGCCATGGCGCACGCGCCGAGGCAGGATCGCGCGTCGCGACCCAGCCGCTGCCGCCAGCCACTGCAACAATCATTCCGCCGCCGAGGACGCGGATGAAGTTCCTTCGAGAAGACATCACTGGTCGCCTCCTTTCTGGTTTAACACTAAACTATTTAATTCATCGTTGAACTATATTCAAGCCGACGGCGGCTTGACGTTCCGGCCCCGGCTGCCGCATCAGGGGCCATGCGCGCCAACTACCGGATGCAGCGGCTTTTCTTGCCGGACGACCTCGTGGGGGGACGGGCCATCGAGGCCGCGCCGACGCAGGCCCACTATCTCCTCAAGGTGCTTCGCCTTGGCGAAGGGGCGGAGGTTCTGCTCTTCAACGGCCGCGACGGCGAATGGCGAACCGTCCTGGCGCTGGCAGGGAAGAAGAAGGCCGACCTGACGCCGGTCGAGCAGACGCGTCCGCAGCCATCTGCGCCGGACCTGCTCTACTGCTTCGCGCCACTGAAGCAGGGGCGGCTGGACTATCTCGTGCAGAAAGCGGTGGAGATGGGCGCGGGCGCGCTGCAGCCCGTGATCACGCAGCACACGCAGGTGACGAAGCTCGGCATCGACCGGTTGCGGGCGAACGCGGTGGAAGC
>JBQCFA010000098.1:0-2185 GCA_051959695.1 Rhizobiaceae bacterium | reverse complement strand
CGATCAATGGTTTCGCGGCAATGGCCGGCGCCAATCCATTCATCATTCGCGGGACAAAATGCGCGGCCGGGAGGCAGTCGCGCGTCAGTCGCCGACGCTGCCGGTCGGCGCGACGGTCGCCCCGCCGCCATTCTTCCGTTGCCGCCAAAATAACGGCTGGACATCGGCCTCCGGCTTAATTTGAATGCGGCATTCATTTGCCGACGTTTCCGCTGGGTTCCGCTTGAACGCAATAGCTCCCTTTGCCGAAGAACCGCGCAACGCCGGTCGTGGCGACGAAGCCGGCTCCGTGCGTTTCGACAGTGTTGAGAAAACTTATGACGGCGAGACGCTGGTCGTCCGGGATCTCGACCTGGATATCGCCGCCGGCGAATTCCTCACGCTGCTCGGGCCTTCCGGGTCGGGCAAGACCACTACCCTGATGATGCTCGCCGGCTTCGAGGTGCCGACGCGCGGCACGATTTCGGTCGGCGGGCGCGACATTACCCGCGTACCGCCGCACAAGCGCGGCATCGGCATGGTGTTCCAGAACTACGCGCTGTTCCCGCATATGAGCGTGGCGGAAAACCTCGCCTTTCCACTCGGCGTGCGCGGCATCGGCAAGGCCGAGCGGAAGTCCCGCGTGTCAAACGCGCTTGAGATGGTGCGGATGGAGGGGTTCGGAACCCGCATGCCGGGCCAGCTTTCGGGTGGCCAGCAACAACGCGTCGCTCTTGCCCGCGCGCTGATCTTCGAGCCGACGCTGGTGCTCATGGACGAGCCGCTCGGCGCGCTCGACAAGCAGTTGCGCGAGCACATGCAGTACGAGATCAAGGATTTGCACAGCCGCCTCGGCGTGACGGTGATCTACGTCACCCACGACCAGACGGAAGCGCTGACCATGTCGGATCGCGTCGCCGTCTTCAACCAGGGCCGCGTGCAGCAAGTGGCGCCGCCGCGCGATATATACGAGCGTCCGGAAACCGCCTTCGTCGCCCAGTTCATCGGCGAGAACAACCGCATCGACGCGAAGATCGAACAATTTGACGGGGCGCAGGCAATCGCCGTCACCCGCAGCGGCCAGCGCATCGTGTGCGAGCCGGCGGCAAAGGCCGAAGCCGGCGAGGACGTGCTGGTTTCGATCCGGCCGGAAGCGCTGTCGATCGCCTCGCCGGGAACCGGAGGCGAGAACGCGCTTTCGGCAACGGTCAGCAACGTCATCTATCATGGCGACCATATACGCCTGACCTTGGCTGCAAGGGGCGGCGAGGAATTCGTCGTCAAGGCGCCGACCCGCCATGCGGAGCATGCGACCGTCGGCTCAGATGTCGAAATCGTCTGGAATGCGAGGGATGCGCGGGCGCTGCCGGTCTGACCGACGGAGCAGGTGCGGCTTTTCATCGAACGTAGATCAAGGGAGAGAAGGAACATGAGAAAGTCATTGAAACAGATGGGCATCATTGCCCTGGCGCTCGCCGGTACGGCATTGGTGGCATTGCCTGCGTCGGCACGACCGCTGACTGTCGTTTCATGGGGCGGCGCCTACCAGGCGGCGCAGAAGCAGGTCTATTTCGAGCCATTCAAGAAGGCGACCGGCATCGACATGATCGACGAGAGCTGGGACGGCGGCATCGGCGTGCTGCGCTCCAAGGTCGAGGGTGGGACGGATTCAGGGTGGGACGTCGTACAGGTGGAGAGCGAGGAACTCGCCGCCGGATGCGACGAGGGCCTGTTCGTACCGCTCGACTGGTCGAAGATCGGCGGCAAGGACCAGTATCTCGACGCGGCGGTCAACGATTGCGGCGTGGGCGCAATCGTCTACGATTTCGTGCTCGGCTACGACAAGGACAAGATCAAGGACGCGCCGAAGGGCTGGGCCGATTTCTTCGACCTGAAGAAATACCCTGGCAAGCGCGGCCTGCGCCAGGGACCCAAGACCAACCTCGAGATCGCGCTGATGGCGGACGGCGTCGCCCCCGGCGACGTCTACAAGGTGCTGGCTACGCCGGAAGGCGTGGATCGGGCCTTCAAGAAGCTCGACACGATCAAGAAGGACATCGTCTGGTGGAAGGCCGGCGCGCAGCCGCCGCAGCTTCTCGCCTCCGGCGAGGTCGCGCGGACGTCGGTCTATAACGGCCGCATCGACGCCGCCAACCACGACAATCACCGCAACTTCGGCATTTCCTGGAACGGCGCGCTCTATACG
>JBQCFA010000097.1:0-18672 GCA_051959695.1 Rhizobiaceae bacterium | reverse complement strand
GCCCGCTCGAAACCCGCATTGTCGAGCAAATCAAATACCGCCTCCTGGGAATGCGGGGGGTCGGCGCCTTGCAGTATCTTGCCGAGTTTTTCCTTCACCTCCTCGGCTGTAGCACCATGCATCCGCCAGCGCTGCCCCCAGGCCGCCAGAAGCAATGGCTTCCTGGCATAGGCATGTCGATTCCCCGCAAGAATCAGAGGAGCGCCCGGCGCGAGACGATTAGCGATTGCCTTCAGGATGGCCTTCTTCGCATCTTCTCCCGGGAGGTGATGCAGCACCCCCAGCATCATGGCGGCGTCGAACGTTTCATCCCCTGCGAGCAGGTCCAATGTGCCCAAATGCAACTCGACCCTGTCGCCAAGCCCCTGCATGTTGATACGCTCCGCTGCGAGCGCCAACATCGGTTCAGAAGGATCAATTCCTGTGAACTTCCAAGTTGGTTCGAGCCGGGAAACCGCAAGTACCTCGTTTGCGGTACCGCCAGCGCCGACGATGAGGATGCGCCGGTCGCCGCCGGTTCCAAGCGCGGCAGACAACATGCAGGCCGCAAGTTCGTGGCAGGCTTCATAGCCCGCCAGAGCGATGCGGCTTTGGCTCTCATATTCGGTAGCTCGCGAGCCGTCGAACTTCTTTGCAGACTGGTCCATCAACACCTCTACGCGTTGCGCGCCTTTCGCGAAATTTCCGATCGCAGCGAAACTGCAGATATTCGTTACCTGGACGGTGTCCGTTTCGTCGATTCTTGCTCTGAACGAAAATGCGGCCGCAAGCCGTACGCGATCAGAGCGCCGAGTAGTCACGTTGCGGTGTTACCGGCACTTCAATCCGCTCAGCCGCCAGTTCCCCGTAGGCGAGGCGACGTCGGCGACTTTCCAAACGCCGTCGACGTCCTGCAGCGTCCACTCGACCCGGTGCGGCTGGCGGAACAGCGTGAAATCGGCGGTCACCGTGGCGGCCGGCCCGTTCACCGCCTCCGTCAGCAGAAGGGAGGAATCGATCGCGCCTTCGTCGATATCCTGGCTGTCGAGGGCGAGAATGAAATCGATACAGGCCTCGCCGCCGCCGGCGGCGGCTTGTTCGTTGGCGTCGAGTGCGGCCTCGGCTGCGCCGGTGAAACGGTCGCGGTTGTCGGGTTCGGTCTCCGAGCCGATGTTGCGGTAGAAATAGCGGACGGCGTCGGACGGCGCACCGGCTAAGGCCGGCACCGCACCGACGAGACAAAGACAGAAGGCCAGCAGATATTTCATTTTCATTCCCCGTGAACGCGACAGCGGCGGGCGGCCGCCCTCGCGGCCGCATCCGAATCCTCGTATAATTCCACCATGGCAATTCGACAGCTTTCCGACACGATGATCAACCAGATCGCCGCCGGCGAGGTGATCGAACGGCCGGCGAGCGTGGTCAAGGAGCTGGTCGAGAACGCGCTCGACGCCGGCGCGCGCCGGGTGGAGGTCGTGATCTCGGGCGGCGGGCTCGGCCTGATCCGCGTTTCCGACGATGGAGGCGGCATCCCGGAGGCGGAACTGCCGCTCGCCGTCGCCAGGCATTGCACGTCCAAGCTCGCCGGCGGCCTGGAAGACATCCGCTCGCTCGGCTTCCGCGGAGAGGCGCTGCCCTCGATCGGCTCTGTCGGCAAGCTGACGATCCGCTCGCGGACGGCCGACGCCGGTGCCGGTGCCGAGATCCATGTCAGCGGCGGCGAGGTTTCCGCCGTGCGGCCGGCGCCGGCCAATCCAGGCACGATGGTCGAGGTGCGCGACCTCTTCTTCGCCACGCCGGCGCGGCTGAAATTCATGAAGGGCGAGCGCGCCGAGACAAGCGCCGTCGCGGACGTGGTCAAGCGCATCGCCGTGGCCTTTCCGGAGGTCCGCTTCAGCTATTCCTCGCCGGACCGGTCGGTGACCGATTTTCCTTCTTCCGAAGCGGGCGAGGAAGGCATGCTGCGCCGCATCGCGCAGGTCATCGGCCGGGAATTCCCCGAGAATTCGATCGCCATCGACGCCGAACGCGAAGGGGTGCGCCTTTCGGGCCGGGTCTCGATACCCTCCTTCAGCCGCGCCAATTCGCTCTCGCAATACGCCTATGTGAACGGGCGTCCGGTGCGCGACAAGCTGATCGCCGGCGCGATCCGCGGCGCCTTCGCCGACGCCATGCCGCGCGACCGGCATGCCGTCACCGTGCTCTTCCTCGAACTCGACCCGGCGCTGGTGGACGTCAACGTGCATCCGGCCAAGGCGGACGTGCGCTTCCGTGATCCGGGTCTGGTGCGCGGCCTCATCGTCGGCGCCATCCGCCAGGCGCTGGCGGGCGCGGGTATCCGCGCGAACTCGGCCGGCGCGACGGCGATGGGCGCGGCCTTCCGGCCCGGCGCCGCGCCGTTCGGCCATCCGGGTCATGCGGGAGATCATCGCACCTACCAGGCCTGGCGCTCGATGCCGACGGCCGGCTTCGACCTTCGGCACTCGCCGCAAAGGCCGCTCGATTCCGGCATCGGCAGGGGCGGCTTCGGCGAAGGCGGCCAGGCGGTGTTGGAGACGCATGCGAGCGCCGACGCCCGGGCTTCGGCCGCGGAGCCGGTGGCCGAACTGCTGGCGACGCCGCTTGGCGCGGCACGCGGGCAGGTGCACGAGAACTACATCATCGCGCAGACGGAAGACTCGCTGGTCATCGTCGACCAGCACGCGGCGCATGAGCGTCTCGTCTACGAGGCGCTCAAGGGCGCGCTGCATGCGCGCCCCATGGCGGCGCAGATGCTGCTCATTCCCGAGATCGTCGACCTGCCGGAGGAGGAGGTCGAGCGGCTCGCGGCGCATGCACAGACGCTTGCCCGCTTCGGGCTCGGCATCGAGCGCTTCGGCCCCGGCGCCATCGCCGTACGCGAGACGCCGGCCATGCTCGGCGAGACCGACGCGCGCCAGCTCCTCCTCGATATCGCCGACGAGATCGCCGAGAACGACACCGCCGACACGCTGAAGGAACGCATCGACCGGATCGCCGCCACCATGGCCTGCCACGGCTCGGTGCGGTCGGGGAGGCGGCTCAAGCCAGAGGAGATGAACGCCCTCCTGAGGCAAATGGAAGCGACGCCCGGATCCGGCACCTGCAACCACGGCCGCCCGACCTATATCGAGCTCAAGCTTGCCGACATCGAGCGGCTTTTCGGGAGACGTTAGGCGCACACGGGTCCGCCGCCTTGATTTCCGGCGCGATTTGTGGCGGAAACAGCGTGTCAAAGGCTGAATGATGAACCGTTTCGAAGGACCCGGCGCGCGCGAGGCGCGCATCCGCTATCTCGACGGCGATTTCCAGATCGTCGCGCCGGGCACGTTCGTGCGTTGCGCGGTGACCGGCGAGAGCATCCCGCTGGACGAGCTGAAATATTGGAGCGTCGCCCGGCAGGAAGCCTATGCCAATTGCGCCGCCTCGCTCGAGCGCGAACTGGAGGCGCATCCGGAATTGCGTACGCGCTAAGGGCGTTCAGCGCTCCAGCCGTCGTTCACGCCATGCGTCGAGCGCCGCGCCGATGATCTGGCGCGGGATCGTCTCCGGATCGAACACCATGTCGATCTCGACCACATGGAGATTCTCCAGGAATTTCTTCGCCGCCGCCGAGCCGTCCATGATGCGCGCCGCGTCCTTGGCCGTGGTCGCCAGTTCCAGCCCGCGCCTCGCGGCCGTGGCCGCAAGATCGGCAAGTTCGTCGGAAGCATAGATATGGTGGTCGGCGAAGGCGCGCTTCATGGCGACCTCGCCGCCTGCCTCCTCCACTGTAGCGAAGAACTTGGCCGGATCGCCGATGCCGGCGAAGGCGAGCACGCGCTTGCCGGCGATGCCGGAGCCGGCGAGCGGCCGCTGGCGCGCCGAGAACACAGGCTTGCCGGCGCGCGCCGCCATGCGCACGATAGGGTCGGCGCCGTTCCCGTCGCCGACGGCGAGCACCGCGTCGGCATAGGGCATCTGGTCGACGAGGCGCGCACGCAACGGCCCGCCGGGCATGGTGTGGCCGTTACCGACGCCGCGCCGGGCGTCGACGACGATGAGCGCATAGTCGAAATGGACGCGCGCGCTCTGGAACCCGTCGTCCAGAATCAGGAAATCGCAGCCCTTTTCGATGAGCAGGCGGGCGCCGGCGGCGCGGTTGCGCGTCACCGCCACCGGCGCGTGGCGGGCGAGCAGCAGCGGCTCGTCGCCGACATGCCTGGCGCGGTCGTGCGCGGGGTCGACCAGATGCGGCGCGGAATGGCTGCCGCCGTGGCCGCGCGAGAGAAAGCCGGGCTTCAACCCCATCTCGCGGGCCTCGACGGCGAGCGCGATCGCGACCGGGGTCTTCCCGGCGCCGCCGACGGTGAGATTGCCGACGCAGAGCACGGGCGCGGAAACCTTCTCGCGTCTCGCGTTGAGCAGGTTCCGCCGGGCAAGCGAGGCATAGGCGGAGGAGAAAGGCGACAGCATAGCAGCGCGCCAATCCGCCTTCTTCCACCAGAACGGGGGCGCCTCGCTTACCACGGCAAGCCTCTCGACATGGCCGCCTACTTCCTGCGGCCGTTGCCGTCTTCGAGCCGCGCCTTGACGACAAGCGGATGGATATAGGGCTCAAGCGCCCGCATAGTCCGTACGAGCGAGCCCCTCATCTCTTCGACCGCGGCGAGGCCCGCTGCCATCATCTCGCGGCGCGCGCGATCGTTGTTCAGGAGAAAATTGACCGCCCCGGCGAGCATGTCGCGGTCGCGGACAAGTCTGGCGCCGCCGCGGTCGATCAGCCGCTGATAGGATTCGCGAAAATTCTGCACGTTGCGGCCGGCGAGGACCGCCGTCTCCAGCATCGCCGGCTCGAGCGGGTTCTGGCCGCCTTCGCCGACCAGCGAGCGGCCGACGAAGGCGATCTCGGTCAGTCTGAGATAGAGCCCCATCTCGCCGATCGTATCGCCGAGGAGGATGTCGGTGTCCGCCTCGACCGGGGTGCGGAGGCTACGCCGCACCACCTTCAGCCCGGCGCCGGCGAACTGTTCCGCGAGCGCGGCGCCGCGCTCGGGATGTCGGGGAACGTTGATGGTCAGCAGGTCGGGATGCCGCGAACGCAGCAGTCGGTGCGCGTCGGCCGCAACCGCCTCCTCCCCCTCATGCGTCGAGACCGCGGCCCAGACAGCCCTGTTGCGCAGGCGGCTGCGGAAATCAGCCAGCTCGACCTCGTCGACGACGGGCGGGCCGGCGTCGACCTTGAGAGTGCCGGAAACGGTGACGGGCCTGGCGCCGAGCGCACGGAAGCGTTCGGCATCAACCTCCGACTGGGCGACCACATGCGCCAGGTTCTCGAACAGCGCCTCGGCCAGATAGGCGCGCTTCTTCCACGAGCGGAAGGAGCGGTCGGATAGACGGCCGTTGACCAGCACCTGCGGAACGCGCCGCGCCCCAAGCTCGAGGATGGTCATCGGCCATATCTCGGATTCCGCGATGATGGCGAGATCCGGCGCCCAATGGTTGAGGAAGCGGCGGATTGCCGGCCTGAGGTCGAGCGGCACATATTGGTGCAGGACGCGGTCGCCGAGACGTTCCGAGGCGATCTTGGCCGACGTCACCGTCCCGGTGGTCAAGACGACATTGATGCCGAGCTTCAGTATCTCCTCGATCAGGGGAGTGACGGCGTTGGTCTCGCCCACGCTGGCCGCGTGGATCCATATCAGCGGGCCGGCGGGGCGGGCATAGCCGGCGAAACCGTAGCGCTCGCGGCGCCGGGCATGCTCCTCCTTGCCCTTCGACGCGCGCCAGGCGACGTAGCCGCCGATGAGCGGATAGGCGGCCGCGCCGGTCCACCGATAGGCGGAAAGCATGGCGCGTGCCCAGCGTTCGCTCATTTCCGCCCATCGACCAAGGCGTAAGCCCTGACGGTCGCCGCATCCAGGCTCGCCGTCACGGCTCGCCGCTTCTCTTCCATCTCGTCGTCGCCTGCATCGCGGGGGACATAGACCGGTTCGCCGAAGACCACGGCGCGACGGCCGAAGGGAAGATTGATGGTCGTCTTGTCCCAGGTCCTGTCGAGCACCTTGCGGCGGCTCGTCGCATAGGCGACCGGAAGGATGGGGCGGCCGGAAATGCGAGCCAGCGTGACGATGCCCATGCCCGCCTGGCGCGGCGTGCCGTGCGGAATGTCGGCGATCATGGCGACCGCGTTGCCGGCGTCGAGCGTCTTCTTCAACGCGATCAGCGCCCGCGCTCCGCCCTTGTCGGCAGCCTGCGACTGCGACCGTCCGCCGGAACCGCGTATGGTCCTGAAGCCGTTGCGTTCAAGCACCAGGGCGTTGAGTTCGGCGTCGGCGCTGCGGGAAAGCATCGCCGAGATCGAGATGTGGCGGGGCCGATCGAAAGCAGAAAGGATATGCTGGCCATGCCACAGCGCGATGATGGGCGGCATGTACTGCGTCAGCTTCGCGGTCGTGTCGTCGCTGCCTTCGGCAAGCGGATTGGTCCAGTAGACAAAGCGGAAGCCGCGCGCCACGAACCAGGCAACAAGCGGCATTGTGAAACGCGAACCGGCCAGCGGCTTGCGGATGCGCCGCCAAACGCGACGCGCCGGACTTGTGGGCCCGGGGCGTTTCCGGGCCGGCCTCGCGGCCGCGCCTGTATGGTTTCCCTGCTGCATCGCTCAGCCCTTGCCCGGGCTTGCGGATTCCGGATCGAGAAGCCGGTGCAGGTGGACGATGAAGTAGCGCATCTCGGCATTGTCGACGGTCGCCTGGGCCTTCGCCCTCCATGCGACCAGCGCCGAGGCGTAGTCCGGATAGATGCCGACGATGTCTAGCTGATCAAGATCGCGGAACTCGGGCGAGCCGAGCGATCTGAGCTCGCCGCCGAAAACCAGATGGAGAAGCTGCTTCTTTTCAGCCGGGCCGGTCATTCTTCTGTTCTTGTTGCCGCTGGGAGTGAATCGGTGCTTGGCGGAAGAATCGCAGTGATTGTATCCGCATGGGTTTCAGTTTTCCATGTCGCGGATCGACCGCGCCATTTCCTGGAGCAACGCTCCGCTGCCGGCGACCAGGGTGCCGTGGCGCGTCACGCGCCCGGCATAGAATGGCGTTTCGCCGCGACGGTCAAGGACCCTGCCGCCGGCTTCCTCGAGGATCAGGTCCGCCGCCGCGAGGTCCCAGTCGTGCGAATTGGCCTTGATGAAGGTGGCGGCGATCGCGCCCTGCGCCACCATCGCCAACCTGTAGGCCAGCGAGGGCACATAGCGCACGGTCGCAAAATGGCGGCGCAACGGCTCCGGCAGCGTCTGGATCAGCGCCTTCGGCCCGCCGACGCGCGGCTCATGCGGCGGATCGGCGACGGCGATGGTTACACCGTTGCGGGCGGCGCCGCCGCCGGCGCGGGCCACGTAGACTTCCTTCCTGGCGGGGCAATCGAGCACGCCCGCGACGGGGCGGCCCGCCTCGACAACGGCGACGCTGACGCACCACTCCTCAGAGCCGGCGATGAAGCCGCGCGTGCCGTCGATCGGATCGACGACGAATGTGCGCTCGGCGGAGAGCCTATCCGGGGAGTCCGCCGTCTCCTCCGACAGCCAGCCATAGTCGGGCCGAGCGGCGGACAGCCGCTCGCGCAGCAGCCGGTCGACGGCCAGGTCGCCCTCCGTCACCGGAGAGTCGCCAGCCTTCATCCAGACCTGCGGGTCGCGGCGGAAATAGCGCATGGCAAGTTCGCCCGCCTCGCGCGCGGCGTCGCGGATCAGATCCAGATCGGTCCGGGTTTCGGTCAGATCAGTCACCGGCAAGCGTCATGCCCTCGATCAGCAGCGTCGGCGCGGCGGTGGAGAAATTGCGGTCGATGTCGTTCGCCGGGACCATGCGCATGAACATGTCCTTCAGATTGGAGGCGATCGTCACTTCGGACACGGGATGGGAAAGCTTGCCGTCCTCGATCCAGAAACCGGAGGCGCCGCGGCTGTATTCGCCGGTCAGCATATCCACACCCTGGCCGAACACCTCGGTGACGTAGAAGCCGCTCTTCAGCGAGGAAACGAGGTCCTCAGGCGAGGAACTGCCGGGCTCGATGGCGAAATTTGTCGAGGACGGCGACACGGAAGTGCCGGAGCGCGATCCGCGCCCGTTGGTGGCAAGGCCGAGTTCACGGGCGGCCGAAGTCGACAGGAACCAATGGCGCAGGACGCCATCCTCGACCATGGTCAGCGCCTCGCCTGCGACGCCTTCGCCGTCGAAGGGACGCGAGCCGGAGCCGCGGGGCTTCAGGGGCACGTCGGTCGCGGTGATCCCGGATGACGCCACCTGCTTGCCCATGCGGTCCTTCAGGAAGGACGTCTTGCGCGCGACGGAGGCGCCGTTGATGGCGCCAGCGAGGTGGCCGGCGATGCCACGCGCCACACGCGGGTCGTAGATCACCGTTACGGGGCCGGTCTTCGCCTTGCGCGAGCCGAGACGGCGCACGGCGCGCTCGCCGGCGCGCCTGCCGATCTCAGCAGGCTGGTCGAGGTCGGCGAAATGGAGACGCGAGGAGAAATCATAGTCGCGCTCCATGGACGTCCCCTCGCCCGCCACGACGCTCACCGAGCGCGAGAAGCGCGTCGCCGCGTATTGGCCGAGGAACCCGGCCGAAGTCGCCAGAACCAGGCCTCCCAGCCCGGCGCTGGCTCCCGCCCCGCCGGAATTGGTGACGCCGGCGATGGCGAGCGCGGCCTCCTCCATGGCAAGCGCATCGTCCTTCAGGCGGTCGGTCGGGATCTCCGCGGCGTCGAAGAGGTCGAGGTCGGCTGGCCCGGCGGCCAGCAGCGTGGAATCGGCGAGGCCCTGGAACGGGTCCTCCGGCGAAACCCTCGCCATGGCGACGGCGCGCTCGGCCAGCACCTTCGGATCGGAGTTCGCGGTCGCCGAGACGCTGGCGACACGCTTGCCGACGAAGACACGCAGCGAAACGTCATCGCTTTCCGAAGCCTCGGTGCCCTCGACCTTGCCAAGGCGCACCGAGACGCCGCGCGCCCGCGAGCGCACGGCAACCGCGTCGGCGGCATCCGCGCCCGCCTTCTTCGCGGCCTCGACCAGCGCCGCCACCTGATCGGCAAGCTTCGCGGCGTCGGGAGAATCGGTCATCCTGTGGTCCCTGTCGGAGAAAATTCCGGGCCGGCAATCCGGCGAGGTGGCGCAGGCGCGCCCTCACCCCATCTATTGTCCCGGACTTGCATGTGCAATGGGGCGGGCGTAGGCACGCGGCTTCGCCCCAAGTAATGTCGGCTCGAACCCGCCGAAGAGGAATGCGCCGTGGCCGCCGCAGAACTCCCCATCTATACGGAAGCGCTTCTGCTGCTCGGCGGCGCCGTCGTCTCCGCTCCTTTGTTCAAGCGTATCGGGCTCGGGACCGTGCTGGGCTATCTCGCCGCGGGCGTGGTGATCGGTCCGATCGCCCGGCTCATCACAGGCGGCGAGGAAATATTGAGCGTCGCCGAACTCGGCGTGGTCTTCCTGCTTTTCATCATCGGGCTGGAACTGAAGCCGACACGCCTGTGGGCGCTGCGGCGCGACATATTCGGACTCGGCCTCGCCCAGGTGCTGGTGACCGGCGCGGTACTTGCCGCGTTGGGCGTCCTGTTCGCCGGCCTGTCCGTTCCGGCCGCCATCATCGCCGGCTATGGCCTGTCGCTGTCCTCGACGGCGTTCGCGCTGCAGATTCTGGAGGACGACGGCGCGACCAACCGCCGCTACGGCCAGACATCCTTCGCCGTACTGCTGTTCCAGGATCTCGCCATCGTGCCGCTCCTGGCGCTGATCCCGCTGCTCGCCCCCGGCGGCGACCATGCCACGCGCATGACGCTGCCGCAGTTCGGCGCCTCCATCGCCGCCATCGTGGCCCTGGTGATCGTCGGGCGCTACCTGCTCAGCCCGCTCTTCCGGGTCATCGCCAATACGGGCGCCAAGGAGGCGATGATCGCCGCGGCGCTGCTCGTCGTGCTCGGGTCGGCGACCATCATGCAATTCGCCGGCCTTTCGATGGCGATGGGCGCCTTCATCGCCGGCGTGCTGCTGGCGGAATCCTCCTACCGCCACGAGCTCGAGGCCGACATAGAGCCCTTCCGCGGCATCCTGCTCGGTCTCTTCTTCATGGCGGTCGGGCTGTCCCTCAACCTGCCCGTCATCCTGGAGAACTGGCTCGTCATCGTCGTCGCCGTGCCGCTCCTGATGGCGGTGAAGGCCGCCCTGATCTACGCCCTCACCCGCCTTTTCGGCAGCGAGCACGACAACGCGGTACGCACGGCCTTCCTGCTGCCGCAGGGCGGGGAGTTCGGCTTCGTGCTCTTCTCCGCCGCGGCCGCGGCCTCGATCTTTCCGGAGGCGGCGGCATCGCTTCTCGTCGCCATCGTGACCCTGTCGATGGCGCTGACGCCCGTCTCCGTGCTGATCGGGAAGCGTTTCCTCAGGCCCGAACGCAGGGAGGAGATGGACGAGGATTTCGCCGGCCTCGACGAGGGCGCGGACGTGCTGATGATCGGCTTCTCGCGCTTCGGCCAGATCGCCTCGCAGATGCTGCTTTCCGGCGGCAGCAGCGTGACCATCATCGATCATTCGGCGAATCGGGTGCGCACGGTGCAGAAGTTCGGCTTCCGCATCTATTTCGGCGACGGCCAGCGCAAGGAAGTGCTGGAGGCAGCCGGAATAAGGCGGGCGAAGGTCGTCGCCATATGCACGAACCATCGCGAGACCACCGACAAGATCGTGGAACTGATCCAGGCCGAATTCCCCGACACAAGGCTCTTCGTACGCTCATACGATCGAGCGCATACGCTGGAACTCAGGGCGCGTGGCGTCGAATACGAAATCCGGGAGACGCTTGAATCGGCGCTGATGTTCGGCCGCAGGACACTCGAGGCACTCGGCACCGACGAGGATCAGGCCTACGAAATCTCGCAGGACGTGCGCAAGCGCGACGAGGAGCGGCTGGCGATCCAGGCAGTGGAAGGCCTCACCGCCGGCATCGAGAAGATGCGGCTGAAGCCCGTGACGCCGGAGCCACTGGTCAAGCCGACACGCGAATCCAAGCGCCTCGACAGCGCCAACGAGAACGAGCCTTCCATAGAGGAGGAAGCAACGGACGAAAGGGCCGCCGACGCAAGCTGAGGGCGGTCGCCGGTCGTTGAGGTTGTTTCACTGAACCCCACGCCTCCGAGGTGTCAGCAACCGACAATTTCGAGATATCCCGGAATCGCCTCGGCAATTTCAATGATCGTTTCGTCGCGCGTTACGAGAGGGATTTTCCGGATACGCGCCGTCGCCATCAAGAAGCAGTCGCCAGGGTCTTTGTGGCCGGTCGTCGTGACGACCTCACAGGTCTCCAAGGCAATCCGCTGCCTGATCGGAATGATCCGGGCCGCCGTCGCGCCCAACGCTTCGCGGAACCAGCGCGCGGGACTTCCGTCGCCGAGTTCAGGCCTGTCTTTGTGAGGTGGTTTTTGCGCGGCCAGAGAAAGTTCCCAGGCAGTGACCGGCGACACGAACAGGGCGCCCGCCGCCTGGCTTTTGCCGATGGCGAGGAGCGCCTCCTCCGCCAAATGCTCCACTCCGCTCACCAACCAATAGAGAACGTGCGTGTCGAGCAGAACGCCTGACACCCCTTCAGCCCTTGGACGACTTGCGCTTTCTGCTTGACAATGCTTGGGACACGATAGGCTTCGTCAAGTCGACATCTTTTCTGATGGCGAAACGGCTGCCCTTCAGCGCACCCGCTCCGCGAACAGTCACAAACCTGCCGGTCTCGGAATCCCGGACGAGAAGATTGGATGAAGCCGTGTTTTTGTCCATGAACCTAATATAGCGCGCTCTTTTCCCTATCGCGAGTCTTCCCTTCAGGCAGCAGCGCTGTTTGACAGTTCCTCAAGCATCGCTATTTCGGCCCGTCGCCGAGTTTCGGTCCGACAATCAGGACCGCCGGCTGCGCCGAAAGAAGCTTCCTTGCCGCGGCCTTCACCCCGTCGAGCGTCACCGCGTCGATCTTTCCTTCGCGCGTCTGGATGTAGTCGATGCCGAGATCGTCGGTCTGCATGTCGATCAGCGTGCGCGCGATCGCGGTGGAGGAATCCAGATTGCTGATGGCAAATGCGCCGACAACATATTTTTTCGCTTCGGCGAGCTCGTCGGCGGTCGGTCCCTCATCGGCCATCTTCCTCACCACGTCGCGCACGATCGCAAGCGTCTCCGCCGCCTTGTCGGAACGCGTCGCGGTCTGGATGACCAGTCCGTCCGCATGTTCCCTGTCGATCAGGTTCGAGGTCGCGCCGTAGGCGAGGCCGCGTTTCTCGCGCACCTCCTCGAAAAGCCTGGAGGAGAACGTGCCGCCGCCGAGGATCTGGTTCATCAGATAGGCGGCGAAGAAATTCGGATCGTTGCGCTTGACGCCGGGATAGACGAGTTGCAGCGAGGTCTGCGGCAGGCCGTAGGTGATCTGCACCCGCTGGTCGAGCTTCGGCTGGATATCGGGGACAGGCGTCAGCCCGGCCTTTTCCGGCAGGCCGCCGAATACCTGGTCGAGCACGGTCCTCAGCGTCTCCGCGTCAATCGCACCGACCACGGCCACGTTGAGGTCGTCGCGGGCGAAGACGCGATGGTGGAACGCCTTCAGGTCGTCCGAGGTGATCGTCGCAAGCGTCTCGGCCGTTCCTTGCGTGCGCTTCGAATAAGGATGGCTGCCATAGAGCGCCCTCGCCATCGCGATGCCGGCCTGCGTGTTCGGGTCGTTCTCCGACGCGCGTATTCCGGAGACGATCTGGGCGCGGATGCGGTCGATAGGCTTCTGGTCGAAGCGCGGTTTCTCCACCGCAAGCCTGAGGAGACCGAATGCGGCGTCCTTCTCCGAAGCAAGCATGCGCATGGAACCGTACATGCGGTCGCGGTCGGCGTCGAAATTCATCTCCGCGCCGGCGTCGTCCAGCTTCTCCTGGAAGGCCTCGCTGTCGAGATCGCCGGCACCCTCGTCGAAAAGCCCGCTCATCAGGTAAGCCAGCCCTTCCTTGCCGTCGGGATCCTGCGCCGTGCCGCCGCCGAAAGCGAAGCGGATGGTGATTATCGGAACGGAATAATCCTCGACCAGCCAGGCATGGATGCCCTTCTTCGAGGTGACGTCCTGGATCGAGACGGCGGCGCTGGCCGTTCCGGCCAGCACCGACAGCCAGCAAAAGGCCAGGGCGAGCGCGAGCAGGCGGGCAGCGATCGCCGCGCCCATGGAAGACGATTTCATTCGAGCCGGCATCCTCATCTCAGTTCGTCCCGGTTTCGGGCGGCAACAGGTATCCGGTCACCGAACGTGAAGGATCGAGATACTTCGCCGCCGCCTCCTTGACCTGCTCGGCGGTGACGGCATCGATGCGCTTCGGCCATTCCTCCACATCCTTGACGGTGCCCCCGGTCGCCAGCGTCCCCCCATAGAGCCTCGCCATGCCGGCCTGGTTGTCGCGCGCGAAGATCATGCCGCGCACGAAGCGCTTCTTTGCCTTGGCGAGTTCCTCCTCGGAAACGCCGTCCTTGGCGACGCGTGCGATCTCCGCGTCCGTCGCCTTCTCGACATCGGCGAGCTTGGCGCCACCGAGCGGCGATCCGTAGACGCCGAAGCTGGACGGATCGAGCGCCGTACCCTGGTAGTATGCGCCGGCCGAGGCGGCGATGCCCTTCTCCACGATCAGGTCCTGGTAGAGCCGGCTGCGCACGCCGCCGCCGAGGATCTCGGCGAGGAGGTCGAGCGATTCGGCCACGCCGGGCGCCGCGCTCTCATAGGAGGGCACCACCCATTTCTTGCTGAAGCTCGGCACGGTGATGCGCGGATCGTTGAGAGTGACGGTGCGCCGCGTATTCTGGACAGGCTCCTGCGGTCGGTTGCGCGGCGGTAACTCCGCGCCGCGCGGGACCTTGCCGTAGGTCTCCTCCGCATATTTGCGGACGGTATCGGCATCGACATCGCCCGCCACCACGACGACGGCGTTGTTGGGCTCGTAGAAATGATCGTAGAAAGCGATCGCGTCCGCCCGATTGAGTTTCTCGATCTCCTGGCGCCAGCCGATCACCGGGTAGCGGTAGGGGCTGTTCTGGTAGAGCGTCGCGTTGACCTCCTCGTCGAGCAGCGAGCCGGGATTGTTGTCGATGCGCATGCGGCGTTCCTCGAGAATCACATCGCGCTCGGGGC
The DNA here is from genome assembly GCA_051959695.1 of Rhizobiaceae bacterium. Lineage (GTDB taxonomy): Bacteria > Pseudomonadota > Alphaproteobacteria > Rhizobiales > Rhizobiaceae > Mesorhizobium_L. The sequence continues at coordinate 4,506 of JBQCFA010000097.1, read as the reverse complement.
CGATGACGGCGTCGGTGAGCGTCAGGTTGCGCATGCGATCCGCCTCGTAACGCATCATGGTTTCGAGCGCCGAGGGGGCTACCTGCTGGTAGAAGGCGGTGTAGTCGTAGGAGGTGAAGGCATTCTCCTGGCCGCCGATCTCGGCGACCTTCTGCGAGAATTCACCGGCCGGATGGTTCTTCGTACCCTTGAACATCAGGTGTTCGAAGAAGTGGGCGATGCCGGACTTGCCGGCGGCCTCGTCGGCGCTGCCGGCCTTGTACCAGATCATGTGGGTGACGACGGGGGCGCGGTGGTCGGGGATGACGACGACTTCCAGTCCGTTCGCCAGCGTGAAATCGGATATGCTCGACGAGCTGTCCGCCTCTTTCGCGCGCGCTGGCGAGAGCGAGGAGAACGCGATCGCCAGACCCAGCATGGCTGTCGCCAGTGCGCGACGCGGCGCCCGCACTTTTCCTTCGTCTTCCGTCATGGGGCCTTTCCCTGGAATTCGTGCGGCAACCTATCGGCGGACGCGGCGCACAGGAAGTTAATTATCCGTCATAAGTGAGAACCGGGCGGCAATCAGGCGGCTTCCATAAAATAGATGACCGTCTCGCCATATCCGCGACGTTCCACCAACGTGAAGCCCGCTCCGGCGTCGAACGGCGCGCCGGCGGCCTCCTCGACGACGCAGAGCGCGCCCTGCCGCAGCCAGCCGCCGGAGCGCGCCACCCGCAGCGCCGCGCCAGCGAGAGCCTTGCCGTATGGCGGATCGGCGAAAAGCAGGTCGAAAGGCTGCATCGTTCCGACTTCGCCGAGCCGCGTCGCGTCTCGTCGGAATATCTTCGTCCTGCCCTGCAGGCCGAACGCCTCGACATTCTCGCGGATCAGCCCGCGGGCCTCGGACGATTCCTCGACAAAAAGACAGCTTGCAGCGCCGCGCGAAAGCGACTCCAGGCCGAGCGCTCCGGTCCCGGCGAAAAGATCGAGCACCCGCGCGCCTTCCAGCCGGCCGGAGAAGCGGTGCGAGAGTACGTTGAAGACGGATTCGCGGGTGCGATCGGTCGTCGGCCGGATGGCGTTAGACCGGGGCGTCGCGAGCGCACGGCCGCGGAATTCGCCGCCGACGATGCGCATCAGCCCTTCTTCGGCGGCCGGCGCGGGCCGCCGCGTGGCGTGGGACGCCCTCCGGAGCCTCCCCGGGAACCACCACCGAACCCGCCGGGGCCGGTCCTGGCGCCGCCCGGTCTGCCGCCCTCCCGGCGAGGCCCGTTCGGCCTGTTTTCTCCCGGCCCGCTCCCTCCCTGCGTACCTCTCGGCCGGCCGCTGCCTGGTTTTCCTGCCGGTCGTTTGCGTTCCGGCCCGTCGCCGGACCCGGTTCCGCGCCCTTCCTCTCGCGGTGGCCGCGGCCGGTCACGCCTCTCATCCGGCTTCCTGCCGGGCGCCGGACGGCGATCGGGGCGATCGGCGGAGAAACGCGCGGGCCGATCGCCGGAGGGGCGAGGCGCGAGCGTTTCCTCCGCCTTCTTCTTGCCGGCCGGGCGGGCGCCCGGAGCCATCCAGACATTCGACGAGCGCGGCCGCGCGGGCGTCTCGCGCTTCTTGTCGTCGTCAGGGCGGCCCTTGTCCTGGAAGCGGTCCTTCTCTCCGGATCGCTTCTTCTCGAAGCGAGGCGCCCGCGTGGTCTGCAGTCGATCCAGAGCATCCTCCCGCCTTTGCTCCCGCTCGCGCTTGCGGTTGCGGATCAGCCCGCCTTCCTCGACGCGGGGGTGTGCACCGCGCGCGGAGCGCTTCTGTTCCGGCTCACGGCCGGCGCGGACGGGCTTGTTGGAGAAGGGTTTCGCCACCGGCGCCTCGAAATTGGCGCCCGCCTCGGCGATGAGCCGCTCGCCGAGTTGGTCGCGCAGCAGCCGCCCCTTCAATTCCAGCACCTCTCCTTCGCCGAGTTCGCCAAGCTGGAAGGGTCCGTAGGAGACGCGGATGAGACGCGTCACATCGAGGCCGAGCGCGCCGAGTATGTTCCGGACTTCGCGGTTCTTGCCCTCGCGTAGCCCCAGTGTCAGCCAGGCGTTGGAGCCCTGCTCGCGATCGAGCGTCGCCTCCACCGCGCCGTAGAAAACGCCGTCGACGGCGATCCCCTGGCTGAGGCTGGCGAGCGCCTCCGGCTCGACCTTGCCGTGGACGCGCACGCGATAGCGCCTCAGCCAGCCGGTCGAGGGTAGTTCCAGCAAGCGCGCCAAGCCGCCGTCATTGGTCAGGAGCAGAAGCCCTTCCGTGTTGATGTCGAGGCGACCGACCGTCAGCAGCCGCGGCAGGCCGCCGGGCAGGCAGTCGAAGATGGTCTTGCGGCCCTGGGGGTCGCGGTTGGTCGTCACCGTCCCGGCCGGCTTATGGAAAAGGAAAAGGCGCGTGCGCTCGACCGCCGGGATCAGGGTTCCGTCCACCTCGATCCTGTCCTGCGGCTCGACATTGAAGGCGGGCGACGAAAGAACCGTGCCATTGACGCGGACGCGGCCGGCCTCGATAAGCGCTTCCGCCTCGCGGCGCGACGAAATGCCGGCCCGCGCCAGCCGCTTGGCGATGCGCTCGGCCGGCGATTGTCGGCTGTCGCCCCCCTCACCCGGCTCGCTGCGCGAGCCACCCTCTCCCCGCCGGGGAGAGGAGGGCGAAACGGAGCGGCCGCGCGGCCTCTTCTCCGCGCCGCTGAGAGTGCGGCCCGAAGCGCTGGATGAGAAGGCTGGCCTTTTGCCGCCATGCCCAGGTTTCTTCTTTCCGTCGTCCATATGGCAATCGCCTTTCCGGGCGGGTAACTATCAGGTCAACTCCCGGCAAGCGAGAGGAAACGGACAAAGACGTGCCCCGGACAAGCTACATGGATATCGCGCTGGAAGAGGCGCGCGCCGCCGGAGCGCGAGGAGAGGTTCCCGTGGGGGCCGTCATCGTACGCGGCAGCGGGATCGTCGCCCGCGCCGGCAACCGTACAAGGGAACTCGCCGACCCAACCGCGCACGCGGAAATGCTGGCGATCCGCGCTGCCTGCGCGGCTCTCGGGAGCGAGCGGCTCGACGATTCCGATCTCTTCGTCACGCTCGAACCTTGCGCCATGTGCGCCGGCGCCATTTCCTTCGCGCGGGTCCGCCGTCTCTATTTCGGGGCGCCGGACGAGAAGGGCGGCGCGGTCGTCAACGGGCCGCGATTCTTCGGCCAGCCGACATGCCATCACATGCCGGACATCTATTCGGGATTGGGCGAGGCGGAATCGTCCGGGCTGCTCAAAGGCTTCTTTCGCGAGCGCCGGGGCTGAGCAGCCGCGACGCCTGACGACCCCTCGTCGCGACGCGCCTGGATACTAGTGGAACGGCCAAAGATCGCTGAGCTGGAAGCCGGCCTTCTTTCCGAGGGCGGCCTTCTTGCGATCCTTTTCCTTGCGCCACTCGTCTTCGCCAAGATCCCCCGTCGCGGCCGTCTGCGCAGGCTGGCGATAGGTCAGCGGCGGGTCGCTCAAGAAGCGGCGCTCGGTGGGACTGCCCTGATTGTTGACGGCCATGCGGCGCTTGAATTCGGCGCTCTGGTCGATGCCGGAGTCGGGGCCGCCGCCGGTCAGGGAGACGCCGGTTCCCCGCGTGCGCAGCAGGGCTGGCTGGGACGTCGTGGATGTCGGGCCGGAAACCTGCGGATCGTATTCGGGATCGGCCTGGTTGGCGGTCGCCTCCGCGCGCAGCCTGCGACGCCGCGCTTCCGGCGATTCCGGCCATTGCGGATTGGCCGAGGTCGCCAGGTCGGTCTGCGGCGGCGGCAGCACGGCGACCTCGCTCTTGGCCGGCCGCACCAGTGCGGGGCGTGGGCTGTGGTCGGCGTGTGGCTTGTCGTCCTTGGGGCCGAGCATGACCATGCCGCTCACATCGTCGAGAAGCTGCTTGTCGGCCGGCGTGCCGGTACCGTAGGTCGGCGCGCCCATGCAGCCCGCAAGCAGGAGGCAGGCCACGCCTACGGAGGCGGAAAGGAGCGTCCGTGAGGGGGCCGCACAGGACTCGGCAAACTGTTTCAAGCTCTTCAGCCTCTCACCCGTCGCCGGCGTTTCAATCCGGGACGTTTGCGATTTGACCGGCGAATCCGGCAACAACATGACGCCTGGCGCGACGTCTTCCTCGGCCGGCTTGTACCGCAATGAGCCGGGGCGAGCAACGTCGGCGGCGACAAATGTCACAGCCGACCGAGCGCACCGAGCTCCCGCAGCGCGGCGGCGTCACGCGCCGAGACGTCGGGGAAGTCCGGATCGGAACCGACGTCGTCCGTATAGCGCCAGGAACGCGCGCATTTCACCAGCCCTAGCGCCTCGGCGCGACGGAACTCGACCGCCACGCCGGCTACATCCTCCAGCGCGAAGGCGCCTTGGGGCGCCGGCCGCGCCGTGACTTCGATGGCGCTCGTGATACAGATTTCGGCCATATCGACGCTTTCGACCAGCGCGCGCAGGCCCGCATCGGCGACATGCAGCACCGGCGCCGCCTCGAGCGAGGAACC